>JAYABH010000033.1:0-22525 GCA_037343695.1 bacterium
AAAAGCAGTTTGCCCCCGGCTCCATGCTGCCGAAGGTCCAGGCCGCCATGTCGTTCGCCGAAAGCAAGCCCGGCCGCGTCGCGCTCATCACCCTTCTTGAGAAGGCCGCCGAGGGCATCGAAGGCAAGACCGGCACGCGCGTGCAGATGTAAGGCATATTCCAAACAACACAGACATTTTATGCAGAAGGCCCGCTCAAAAAGCGGGCCTTTTCGCGCCTTTCCGATGGTTTTGTCTGTGCTTTCTCCCCTATGGCCAAAAGGCAGATTTCTTTTTTGGTCAAGTTTGACCCGCATTTTTCTTTTTTTCTGTTGCCATTTTTTTCATTTTTCGGTATCATTATAATTAACGATATTCAATGATCCGGATATCGTAAAAAATAAGGAGGATTTATTGAAATGAAGAAGTTCCTTGCACTGCTCCTGAGTCTCGCGATGGTCCTCGCCCTTGTCGCCTGCGGCGATAAGAAGGACGATTCCAACACCGATGATCAGCAGCAGAACGCCGACACCAAGACCGTGAAGGTCGGCCTGATCTGCATCGGCGACGAGAATGACCAGGGCTACACCTACAACTTCATCCGCGGTAAGGAAGCCGCCACCGAGCAGCTTGCCGCCAAGGGCATCAACGTCGAATGGGTCGTCAAGTACAACATCGGCGAAGATTCCACCTGCGAAGACGCCAACATCGAGCTGGCTGAAGAGGGCTGCGAGCTCATCATCAACAACTCCTACGGCTTCGAGCCCTTCATGCTCAAGGTCGCGCCCGACTATCCCGACATCCAGTTTGTCGGCTGCACCAACCAGGGCTCCTGGAACGACGGCCTTGACAACACCCACAACGCCTTCGCCAACATCTATGAGGGCCGTTACCTCGCCGGTGTTGCCGCCGGTATGAAGCTCCAGCAGCTCATCGACGACGGCACCATCCAGCCCGAAGAGGCCGTCATCGGCTATGTCGGCGCGTTCTCCTTCGCGGAAGTTATCTCCGGCATGACCTCCTACTTCCTGGGCGCCCGCTCCGTCTGCCCGAGCGCGACCATGAAGGTCCAGTTCGTCGGCTCCTGGTCCGACGCCACTGAGGAATCCAACGCCGCGTCCGCCCTGTGCGACCTCGGCTGCAAGATCATCTCCCAGCACTCCGACAACACCACCCCCGCCACCATGGCGCAGTCCAAGGGTGCGTTCCACACCGGCTATAACAACGACATGACCGGCGTTGCTCCCGACGCTTCCATCATCGGCTGCCGCATCGACTGGACCCCGTACTTCGTCTATGCCATCGAGTCCGTCGCCAACGGCGAGGAGTTCTCTCAGGACTACTGCGGCAGCTATGCTGACGGCAGCGTCGTCCTGACCCCGCTGAATGAAGAGATCGCCGCCCCCGGCACCGCTGAAAAGCTCGCCGAGGTCGAGGCCGGCCTTGCCGACGGCTCCATCCAGGTGTTCGACACCTCCACCTTCACCGTTAATGGCGAGACCCTGACCTCCGCCTTCGCGCTCGACACCGACGGCGACTTCACCCCCGACTCCGAGGAGGCCGTGTTCGACGGCGCGTTCCACGAGTCCTACTTCCAGTCCGCTCCTTACTTCACCATCCAGATCGATGGTATCGATTGGCTGAACGCCGCTTACGGCGACTAAGCAGAATCTTACATCGGGAAGCCGCCTTACGGCGGCTTCCTTTTTGCTCCTTCACCTAAAAAAAAGTAAGGCCTGCAAACTTTTTTGTTGATTCTTCCATTTTTCCGCGCTTACTTTTGATGGATTCACCAATAGCTTTTCCATTTACTTTAGGGGCGAAACATGGTAGAATAAATGCGTGTAATCAGACATTTATCGGAGCATCCCAGTCCTCTCCGGTAAGGTGGCTGCAGCCTTAGAAAGAAAGGATGACAGAACCTTGGACAACGCATGTGCTATTGAACTCAGACACATCACCAAACGGTTCGGCAAGGTCGTCGCCAACGACAGCATCGACCTGACCATCAACCGCGGTGAGATCCTTTCCCTGCTCGGTGAAAACGGCAGCGGAAAGACCACGCTGATGAACATGCTCGCCGGCATCTATTTCCCCGACGAGGGCGAGATCTATGTCAACGGCGTACTCACGTCCATCCGCTCGCCGAAGGACGCCTTCGACAACCACATCGGCATGATCCACCAGCACTACAAGCTCGTGGACGTGTTCACCGTGGCGGAGAATATCGTCCTCGGCCTCGATGAGCCCGGCAAGCTGGATATCAAGGCCGCCAACGCAAAGGTCAAGGAGATCTGCGACCGCTACGGCTTCGATATCGACCCGACGAAAAAGATCTACGACATGTCCGTCTCCCAGAAGCAGACGGTCGAGATCGTCAAGGTCCTCTACCGCGGCGCGGATATCCTGATCCTCGACGAGCCCACCGCGGTGCTGACGCCGCAGGAGACGGAGAAGCTCTTCAACGTGCTGCGCAACATGCGTGCCGACGGCAAGGCCATCGTCATCATCACCCATAAGCTGCACGAGGTCATGTCCCTTTCGGACAAGGTCGCAGTGCTGCGCAAGGGACAGTACATCGGCACGGTCAAGACTTCCGAGACCAATCCCCAGGCGCTGACCGACATGATGGTCGGCCACGCGGTCACGCTGAACATCAACCGTCCGCGCTACGAGCACCCCGTCCCGCGCCTGACGCTCAAGGACGTCACCTGCTACGACGCCGAAGGCGTCGTCCGCCTTGACCACGTGTCCTTCACCGCCATGGGCGGCGAGATCCTCGGCGTCGCGGGCATCGCGGGCAGCGGGCAGCGCGAGCTGCTCGAGTCCATCGCGGGTCTTTACCCCGTGGCCGAGGGCAGCAGCATCCGCTACACGCCCGAGGGCGCGCCCGAATCCGAGCTGGTCGGCAAGACCCCTATGCAGATCAAAAAGTCCGGCGTCGCGCTCGCGTTCGTGCCGGAGGACCGCCTGGGCATGGGCCTTGTCGGTTCGATGGGCATGACGGGCAACATGATGCTCCGCTCCTGGAAAAAGGGCAAGGGCGTGTTCGTCAACCGCAAGGACCCCAACGAGCTGGCCCTGAGCATCTGGAAGGAGCTTGAGGTTGTGACCCCCAGCACCGACTTCCCCGTGCGCCGCATGTCCGGCGGCAACGTGCAGAAGGTGCTCGTCGGACGCGAGATCGCGTCCGCGCCGAACGTGCTGATGTCGGCCTACGCCGTGCGCGGCCTGGACATCAACACCTCGTACACCATCTATAACCTGATGACCGAGCAGAAGATGAAGGGCGTCGCCGTCATCTTCGTCGGCGAGGATCTGGACGTGCTGCTCGAGCTGTGCGACCGCATCCTCGTCCTCTGCGGCGGAAAGGTCAGCGGCGTGGTCGACGCCCGCACCGCCACCAAGGAAGAGATCGGTCTGATGATGACCCGGATCGACGGCGGAAAGGAGGCGGCAGCACATGAATAACGAAAACAAGGTGCCTCTGGTCCGTCTTGCCAAGCGCGACGCGATGGAGCCCTGGAAGGTATGGTGCATCCGCCTTGCTTCCATCTTCGTTGCGCTGATCCTCGGCGGTCTCGTCATGATGATCGCCCTGCCCGACGGAGCGAGCCCGATCACCGGCTACGCCACCATCATCACCGGCGCGCTGGGCAAAAAGACCGCCATCCGCCAGACCGTCAAGCTCGCCGTTCCCCTGCTGGGCTGCGCGCTGGCCATCGCCCCGTGCTTCAAGATGCGCTTCTGGAACATCGGCGCTGAGGGTCAGATCACCGCGGGCGCCATCGCCGCGAGCTACTTCGCCCTCTTCTGGGTCGGCAAGGTCCCGTCCGCGCTGCTGCTCATCATCATGGGCGTCGCGGGCGCCGTCGCCGGCGGCATCTGGGCGCTGATCCCCGCCTTCTTCAAGGCCAAGTGGAACACCAACGAAACGCTCTTCACCCTGATGATGAACTACATCATCATCGGCGTGGTCCGCTGGCTGCAGGGCGGTCCGTGGGAGGGCCGTCCCGGCTCCCAGATCATCCCGCAGTTTGACGCGGCCGCAACGCTGCCGAAGGTCCTCGGCGTGCACTGCGGCTGGATCATCGTGCTGATCCTGGTCGTGTTCATGCACATCTACATGAACCACACCAAGCACGGTTACGAGATCGCCGTCATCGGCGACTCGATCAACACCGCGCGCTACGCGGGCATGAACGTCGGCCATGTGATGATGCGCACGATGTTCCTCTCCGGCGCGATCTCCGGTCTGGTCGGCTTTATCGTCGCTTCCGGCGCGAACACCACGCTTTATGACGGCGTGGCCGCGGGCGTGGGCTTTACGTCCATCACGGTCGCGTGGCTCAGCCAGCTCAACGCCTTTGCCATGATCGTCATTTCCATGATGCTCGCGGTCATCTCCAAGGGCGCGGAGACGCTGCAGACCCGTCTCGCCGTTCCCGCTTCCATTTCCGACATCATCACCGGCATCCTGCTGTTCTGCATGCTCGGATGCGAGTTCTTTATCAACTACCGTCTGATCTTCCGCTCGTCCAAAACCGAAAAGGAGGCGGCCAAGTAATGAATAGCTTTCTGAATGTCCTCATTCCCCTCATCGTCGCCGCCATCTCCTACGGCACGGCGCTGCTGTTCGGTACGCTCGGCGAGATCCTGACGGAAAAGTCCGGCAACCTCAACCTCGGCGTCGAGGGTATCATGTTCATGGGCGGCGCGATGGGTCTCGGCGGCGTGTACTACTACGAAAAGCTCTCCGCCGCGCCCAACGGCTATCTCGCCATCCTGATCGGCATTCTCTGCGCGTTCCTGGCCGGTGCGCTCGCTTCGCTGATCTTCAGCTTCCTGACGATCACGCTGCGCGCCAACCAGAACGTCACGGGCCTTGCGCTGTCGATCTTCGGCACCGGCGTCGGCCAGTTCATCGGCGAGTACATGCGCGTGAGCGAGAACGGCTACATCTCCATCAGCAACACGCTCAAGGGCTACTTCCAGAACTCGCCCTTCCCCAAGGCCCTGCAGGACATCCCCTACATCGGCAGCGTCCTGTTCGGCAGCAGCTTTTTCTTCTACCTTTCGGTTGTCTGCGCCATCGGCATGTTCTACTATCTGAACAAGACCCGCAGTGGCCTGTATCTGCGCAGCGTGGGCGAGAGCCCCGCCACCGCCGACGCGGCCGGCATCAACGTCACGCGCTACAAATACCTTGCCACCGTCATCGGCGGCGGCATCAGCGCCATCGGCGGCATGGTCTATATCATGACCATCGCGGGCGGTGTCTGGAACCACGAGGGTCTGTCCGGTGTGGGCTGGCTGGCCGTCGCGCTGGTCATCTTCTGCATGTGGCGTCCGCTCAGCGCCATCTGGGGCAGCATCCTGTTCGGCGCGCTGATGATCATGTACCTGCGTCTGGTGATCTCGTTCATCCCCACGCAGCTCTACAAGATCCTGCCCTATGTGGTCACGGTCATCGTGCTGATCATCTCCAGCATGCGCAACAACAAGGAAAAGCAGCCGCCCGCTTCGCTGGGACTGAATTACTTCCGCGAGGAACGCTAACGCTTAAAACAAAAGCACCCGTAGGGTGCTTTTGTTTTAGACAGGTTTCAGCGCTTGTCGCTCACCGCGCCAATCGCTGCGAAGTGTCGCTGCGGACGCGCATGTCGTCCTCCGCGACGGATTCCAATTTATTTCACGCCGGGCGCGGAGGCAAAGCCTGCGACGCTTTTAGGCTGTTTTGCCGCCGCAGGCGGCAAAAATGCGCCTTTCCTATTCTTCACGAAATCTGCCTGCCGCTGCGGGCGCTAAGAGGTATTCCACTATGTCTACTCTGCTCATCAAAAATATCCGCACGCTGGTGTCGTGCGACGATGCCGACACCGTTTACGAGCATGTCGATCTCTACGCCGAGGACGGCTTCATCCGCGCAATCGGACCTGAACTTCCACAGAAGGCGGACAGGGTGATCGACGCGAGCCACATGCTCTGCTATCCCGGCCTTGTCAACACGCACCACCATCTCTACCAGATCTTCTCGCGCAACCTGCCGGAGGTGCAGAACATGGAGCTGTTCGACTGGCTCAAAACGCTCTATGAGATCTGGAAAAGTCTCGACGAGGACGTGATCCGCCTTTCCACGCTCACGGGTCTCGGCGAGCTGATGAAGCACGGCTGCACGACCTGCTTCGACCATCACTACGTTTTCCCCAAGGATTCCGGCGATCTCATCGGCGCGCAGTTCGCCGCCGCGGACGAGATCGGCGCGCGCATGTATGCTTCGCGCGGCAGCATGGACCTCTCAGTGAAGGACGGCGGCCTGCCGCCCGACAGCGTGGTGCAGACGGTCGATGAGATCATGGCCGACTCCGCGCGGCTCATCGAGACCTATCACGACCGCAGCTTCGGCGCAATGCACCGCGTCGCGCTCGCCCCCTGCTCGCCGTTCTCGGTGTCCGCCGACCTTCTGCGCGAGAGCGCGGTGCTCGCGCGACAGTACGGCGTGCGCCTGCACACGCACCTGTGCGAGACGAAGGACGAGGAGAATTTCATGCTCGCGCGCGAGGGCGTGCGCCCGCTCGAATACATGGATCGACTCGGCTGGACGGGCAGCGACGTCTGGTTCGCCCACGGCATCCACTTCAACGACGAGGAGCTGCGCGTGCTGGCCAAAACCGGCACCGGCGTCGCCCACTGCCCGATCTCGAACATGAAGCTCTCCTCCGGCGTCGCGCGCATCCCCGAGATGCTCGCGCTCGGCGTGCCGGTCGGCCTTGCGGTGGACGGTTCGGCCTCGAACGACGGCTCGTCCCTCATGGAGGAGCTGCGCGTCGCGTTTTTGCTGCACCGCCTGAACGCAAGCAAGGCCGCGCCCACGGGCTATGACCTTCTCAAAATGGCGACGCACGGCAGCGCGCGGCTGCTCGGCCGCAGCGACGATATCGGCTCGCTTGAAGTCAGCAAGTGCTGCGACCTGTTCCTCATCGACTCCCGGCGGCTCGAGCTGGTCGGCGCGTGCTTTGACCCCAAGAGCGTGCTCGGCACGGTCGGCGTGCGCGGCCCCGTGGATTACACGGTCGTTCAGGGCCGCGTGACGGTCGAGCACGGTCATCTCGTCACGGTCGACGAGGAAGCGCTCGCGCGCAGCGCGGAAGCGAAGTGCCGCGCGTATCTGAACCGCTGAGGTGCGCGATGACCGTTGAGATCCTGCGCGGCGATACCGCCGCGCTCCCCTCCTGCGAGCTTGTAGACGAGCTCCTGCCCGCGGCGGAAAGTGATGTTCTCACCCTCGCCTGTACGGACAGCGACCTGAACGCCGCCTACCGCGTGCTGCGCGCCGTCATGGACTACGGCTATGCGCACGACCGTCCCGCGCGCGTGCGCCTTGTCTGCGCGGACGATACGGCGTACCGCGCGTATTCCTTCCAGTGGAATATGTGGTTCGCCGAGCGCAAGCCGGAGCACGAGGAATAAGAAAAACCGGAAACGGCCGAGAGCCGTTTCCGGTTTCCTTTTATAAATAGCGGTCCATTTTCTGCATGATCGTCTCGTAGCGCTCGGCAAGCTCCTGCTTTCTCTCGTCGAAGCGCTCGCGCAGCTCCTGGCGCGAGCGGGCAAGGTTCTGCATCGCTTCCTCGCGCTCCTCGCGCAGGCCCGCGGTGATCTCGTCGCTCAGCTCGCCCACGCTGGCAAAGGCTTCCATCAGCCCGCCCTGCGTCTTGAAAAATTCGTCGCCGAAGCGCTCGTGCCGGGGATATTTCCCGCTGCGGTAATTGTCGATGACGATCTCGTAGCGCTCCCGCGCGCGGCGCACCGCCGTCTCCCAAGAGACGTACAGCTCCTGCTGCGCGTACTCGCCGACAGAGCGCATCGTCTCCGGCGCGCGGCAGAGCGTTTCGAGCATCGCCGCCATCGAATCCGCGTTCTCGTCGATGAAAAAGCCGTTGCGCCCGTCGCTCACGCCCTCGGCGGCGCAGGAGCCGCGGATCATCACGGTCGCCGTGCCGCTGGCCGCGGCCTCGCGCACGACAAGGCCGTTCGTGTCGAAGGTCGAGGGGAACAGGAAGAGGTCCGCCCGGCCATACCACGCGCGGATGACCTCGCGGTCGGAGATCGCGCCGGTGAAAAAGCAGCGGTCCGACAGCCCCAGCGTCTCCGCACAGGCGCGGATCTCCGCGCCGTCGCTGCCGTCACCGACGAACACCATGCGAAAGTCAAGCCGCTTCTCCCGCAGCGCCGCCAGCGCGTCGAGGATGATGCGGATGCCCTTGTACCACATCAGCCGCCCGACGAAGAGGAACACCGGCACATTTTCCGGCAGGTCGTACCCGCCCGCCGCCGCGTCGATCTCCGCGTCGGACACCTTGCCGCGCGGCACGTCCACGCCGTTTTCCATCACGATGTATTCGCCCTCGTAGCCGAGCGAGCGCAGGTTCTCGCCCGCGCCGCGGCTCACGACCCACACCTCGTCACAGCTCGACACGTTCTGCACCAGCGCGCGGATGGCGCTCTCCTGCAGGAGCTTGCCGCGCACGGCCTTGGCGATGTCGATATCGTACTTCGTGTGATAGGTCAGGACGAGCGGCGCGTCCACCTGCGCGCGCAGCGAGCGCGCCAGAAGGCACGAGGTGATCGGGCAGTGCGTGTGCAGAAGGTCCACCCGCTGCTCACTCAGCACGCGCGCGACCTCGGGCGAAAAGGGGTAGCCCGCCACATAGCCGAGAAGCTTTCGCGTGTCGATGCTCGGGTAGCGCAGCACCGGGAACGGGAACGCTGAATCGTCCGCGCCGGGCATCGCCGGCGTGACCACGAGCGCGTTGTCGCCAAACGAATGCAGCGAGCGCGCGTAGTTAACGACAGCGTTCGCCACGCCGTCGATCTCGGGCGGGAAGGAATCGTTTAACAGGCAGATGGTTCTCTTGTCCATGCCATTGCCCTCCTGAAAAGCTATTTTCCGGCAGCGCCGAAGTGGATTTCAGTATACCATTTTTTCCGGGGAGATGGTATACTATGTGTGAATTTTACGTGTCGTTCACGCGGGAAAGGAGGCCTTGCCATGCGCGTGCTCACCCATACCGTCACTGCCGAGGAGGAAGGCCGCATGGTCAAGGGCATCCTTCGCGGCGAGATGCAGCTTTCCTATACGCTGCTCAAAAGTCTCAAGTGGCGCGAGAACGCCATCCTTTTAAACGGGCAGAGCGTACACGTCAACGCGCGCGTCCGCGCGGGGGACATCGTCAGCGTCGCGCTCAGCGAGCGCACGCCGCGCGCGGACCTCTTCTGCGAAAACGCGGCAAAGCCCGACATCGTCTACGAGGACGAGGACCTGCTGGTGCTGAGTAAGCCCGCCGGCGTCGCCATGCACCCGAAGGCGGACGATCACTCCGCCCCCAGCCTTGCCGCGATGCTCGCAAATTACCTCGGCGAGGGCAGCGTGCCGCACTTTGTCAGCCGGCTCGACAAGGGGACCTCCGGCCTTCTCATCGCGGCGAAGAGCGGCTACGTACACGACCGCCTTGCCCGCGCGCTGCACTCGGATGCGCTGCGGCGCGAGTACCGCGCCGTCGCCGTCGGGGCGGTCACGCCCGCGCGCGGCGTCATCGACGCGCCCATCGGCCGCGCGGACGGCTCCATCATCCGCCGCTGCGTGCGCGCGGACGGCCTGCCCAGCCGCACGGAATACGAGGCCCTGCAAAAAAATGCCCGCTTCACGCTCCTGCGCCTGCGCCCCGAAACGGGCCGCACGCACCAGCTGCGCGTACACATGGCCCACCTCGGCTATCCCCTCGCGGGCGACTGGCTCTACGGCACAGAGGATAAAAACCTCATCGCCCGCCCCGCCCTGCACTCGTATGAGCTGTGGTTCACCCAGCCCGTCACCGGACAGGAATTGCACTTTACAGCGCCCATCCCTCAGGACATGCAGCGCCTGATGGAATGAAAAAGCACCGCCTTGCGGCGGTGCTTTTCTTTTTCACTTTTCCTTGTAGTAGAGCTGGCAGTGGCAGTAGCCCTCGAACTCCGGGTCCGCGATCTGCTCGCGGAACTCCTTGCACATGCAGATGTTGTCCTCCGTTTTCTGGAAGCGGCAGGGGCATTGCAGATCGCGCTTCAAAAGCGCCGCGCGCAGGCGGGCAACGACCTCCGGATCCTCGTTAAAGCGAATCTTCATGCCTTGCACTGCTCCAGCATCGCCTTGACGTCGGCCTTGTCGTGCACGCCGACCATGCCGGTGAGCGTGTGACGGTCCTGCACGACGGCGAGCGTCGGGATGGAGTCGATGCCGAACATTGTGGCAAGGCCCGGCTGCTCATCGACGTTGACCTTGCAGAACTTGACCTTCTCCTCCTCGCGGTTCAGCTCGGCAAAGGTCGGGGCGAACATCTTGCACGGCTGGCACCACTCGGCCCAGAAGTCGATGATGATCAGGCCCGGATCGTTGAGCACCTCGTCCTCAAAGTTCTGCTCCGTCAACGTGACGATGTCGGTAAAGGTGCGCGTTTCGACATACGGCTCGCGGAATCCGCCGCCGCAGCCTCCTCCGCAGCCACCGCCGCAGCTGCTGCACCCGCCGCCGCAGGCGCTGCATCCGCCGCCCGCGCTCGCGCCGCTGTCGCCGGTCATCAGCTCCAGGCTGCCGTCGAGGAAGCGGTCGACCGCCTGGTCGGCGTCGCCGGAAACGCCGGTGCAGAGCACCATATGCGCGTTTTCAACCGCGCTGCGCGCGCCGGGGCCGATATTGCCGCAGATGATGAGGTCCACGCCCTTGTCCTTCAGGCCGTTTGCAACCTTTTCGTGGTCAGTATCGTCAAATCGGACACTCTCCTTCTCGATGGGCTTGATATCCTCGATGCTGTAGATGTTGAACTCCGTGGCATGGCCGAAGTGCTGCTGCACCTGGCCATTTTCACAGGGGATGGCAATTTTCATACTGGTTCTTCCTTTCTATTCTCCGGCGGCACGCCGCCGCATGTTACCGATGGTAGTTTACCACGCTTTTGCGCCCCGTACAACCGGGAATTTGTAAACAAAAAGAGCCGCTCATCGTCAAAATGAGCGGCTCTTTTCCTTTTTTCAGCGGAATGGGACGGACTTAGTCGTCCTTCTCTTCCTCGTCGGCGAGGTCGGCGGGGTCGAACTCGAGGGTCGCGCCGCAGTTGGGGCACTCGACCTTGCCGTCTTCGAGGACGGAATCGTCGAAGAAGATCTCTTCCTCGCACTCGGGGCAGGTCGTGGCGTAGCACTCCTCCTCGTCGTCCTCGTCGTCTTCCTCATCCTCGTAGTCGTCCTCGTCTTCATCATAGACGATATCTTCCACGTCGCCGAGGTCGTCGCTGATGACGTCCAAGCCGTCGCCGAGCTCCATGACCTCGTCGGTCAGGTCTTCGACTTCGAGAGCGATCTCGTCAAGAACGTCGGCGATCGCGAGGAACAGCTTGCCCTCGTTGGAATCCGCATTCAGGTTCATGCCTTCCATCAGGCCCTTGAGATACGCGACTTTTTCAGAAATACCCATCGTAAAACTCCTTTCTGTTACCGGAACTACGATTTTCCTGTTGCTGCTTACTTAATGTCTATTACTTGGCGCGGCCGATATACTCGCCCGTGCGGGTGTCGATCTGGATCTTGTCGCCGATGTTGATGAACAGGGGCACCTTGATCTCCGCACCGGTCTCGAGGGTGGCGGGCTTGAGGGTGTTGGTCGCGGTGTTGCCAGCCAGGCCCGGCTCGGTGTCGGTGATGACGAGGTCGACGAAGTTGGGGGGCTCAACGCCGAAGACGTTGCCCTTGATGGACAGGATCATGCAGACGGTGTTCTCCTTGACGAAGCGGAACGCATCGCCGAGCATGTCGCGGTTCAACGGGACCATATCGTAGGTCTCCTGATCCATGAAGTAGTACAGATCGCCGTCGTTGTAGCTGTACTCCATGTTCTTGCGCTCGATGGCCACTTCCTCGAACTTCGCGGTGGGGTTGAAAGAAGTTTCGGTCACGCCGCCGGTGACGACGTTCTTCATCTTGGTGCGCACGAATGCAGCGCCCTTGCCGGGCTTAACATGCTGGAATTCGACGACCTGATAATACTTGCCGTCCATCTCAAATACTTTACCGTTTCTGAATTCACCAGCGGTAATCGTTGCCATAACTATTTCCTCCTGTATTCCCGAGGATACTATCGCTATCCTCAAATTCACAAAGTGTCGGTTTTAACCTACGATATTCTATCGCATACAGCGCGCCATTGCAAGCATTTTTCTCGATCTTGCGCGTTATTTTCGCAAATTTTCGGCCGCAGCGCGCATATCGTGCGCGCTTGCCGCCTTGAACGGCTGCTGCAGGGCGTGCAGCACATGGTTCCACGCGCCGTCCGGCCCGCCCTTTGGCTCGACCATGAGCATCAGCACGCCGCTGCGGCGCGCGCCGAGCGTGTCGGTGAGCAGCTTGTCGCCGAGCATCGCCGTCTCCTCCGCCGTCACGCCGTAGCGCGCCAGCGCCTCGCAGAAGCCGCGCGTGCCGGGCTTGCCCGCGTGGCCGACATAGCCGATGCCGAGCGGCTTACAGAAGCGCTCCACGCGCTCGCCGCTGCGGTTATTCGACAGGATGGCAAACTCGATCCCGCCTAAGCGCAGCGAATCGATCCACCGTTTGAGCGCCGCGTCCGGCTCCTTCTGCTTTTTCGGCGCCAGCGTAAAGTCGAGGTCCGAGAGCAGGAGCTTTACGCCGCGCTCTTTCAGGAATGCCGCCGTCACGGCCGTATAATCGTCAAACACCCACTGCGGGCAAAGCAAACTGAGCATACCGGTCTCCCATCGCACATAATGTACGATAGCTATTATACGCGCTTTGCGCGTTTTCCACAAGGGGGAATCGTTCTGAGAAGCTACCTCGCCATCACGCCCGGCGCGCTCGCGCAGCTCCCCTCGCCGCCGGCGCTGCCGCTCGCCCTCATGGCCTATGCCGTCGGTCCGGGCGGCATTCTCACGCGCTGCGGCGCGGTCCGTCCGTCTCCGGGCGCGCTCATGGGCCTGAGCGACCGCTGCGCCGGGAGTATCCAGCGCCCCGACGCGCTCTGCCGCGCCGTTGCCGCGGAATGCGTCAAAAAACGCCTGTACGGCGTTCTGGCGGACTTTGACGGCGCGCCCTGCTCCGACCGTCTCGCGTTTCTAAATTGCCTTGCGCGCCGCCTGAACGCGCAGGGGCTGCGTTTATACTGTCCCTGCTCTCTCCCGGCCGAGGGCGCGGTGCTGCTCGTTGGAACAGCCGTTTCCGGCGGCTCGCTGCGAACGCTTTTGGAAAGCACCGTCAACCGCCACGGCCCCGAGCGCCTTGCGCTGGACTTAGAGCGCGTGCAGATGGACTTTCCCCTCCCCTGCCCCTCGGGCTGCGGCACGCCGCTGACGCACGAAGAGCTGCTCGCCCTGCGGCAGAAGCACGCCTCCTCCGTCTATTATTCCCGCGAGCTTGCGGCCAATTACTTTACCTACAGCGAAGAGGACCGCGCGCACTTTGTCCTCTTCGACGACGCGGAAACGCTGCGGCGGAAATGCGCCCTCGCGCAGAGCCTCGGCATTCAGGAAGCGTTCGTGATGTACCCCGAGGTAGCCGACCTTCTGCCCGTGCCGGGCGCGCAATAGAACGGCAAATAAAAAGAGACACATCACAAATGTGATGTGTCTCTTTTCATCTTAGTAGTAACGCTTGTTGCGGTTCTTACGGGCGGCCTCGCTCTTCTTGCGGCGCTTGACACTGGGGCTCTCATAGCACTCTCTCTTGCGGACCTCCGCCACGATACCGGCCTTGGCGCAGCTTCTCTTGAAGCGCTTGAGCGCGCTGTCGAGAGATTCGCCTTCCTTGACGTGGATCTCGGACATTTATGTTTTCCCTCCCTCCGATACACCCGGCTTGATCCTGGGCGCTCTTTAAGAGTCATTCACATGACTAACGGTGGTATTATATGAGAAAAATCACGGCTTGTCAATAATCTTTCCTCATATTTTTGAAAAAATCCGAAATTCCGCTCAGCAGGGCTTCACGATCAGGTTGACGAGCTTGTTCTTGACGTGGATGACCTTGACGATCTGCATGCCGGCGATGGCCTTGGCGACCTTCTCGCTCGCCTTCGCCGCTTCGACAACAGTATCCTGATCGCTGTCCACGGGGACGATGATCGTTCCCTTGAATTTGCCGCCCACCTGAACGGCCATCTCAACGGAGGAGGCGACGGTCTTGCTCTCGTCATACTCCGGCCACGCGCACTGCATCGCCATCTTGCCCTCGTACTTGGCGGCAAAGCCCTTCTGCTCCCAGAGCTCCTCGACCATGTGGGGCGCGAACGGAGAGAGCATGAGCAGCAGCGCCTCAAAGTCGCCGCGGCTGACGCCGTTCGAATAGAACTCGTTGACCATAGCCATGAGGGCGGCGATGGCGGTGTTCATCTTCAGCGTGTCAATATCGTCCGTGACCTTCTTGATGGTCTTGTGGACGATGGGCGCGTTCTTTTCGGAAACGCCATCTTCCTCCGTCACCTGATCGGCGAGGTTCCACACGCGGTCTAAGAAGCGCTTGCAGCCCTTGACGGCATCGTCCGACCAGGTGGCGACCTTTTCAAAATCGCCGATGAACATGATATAAAGGCGCATCGTGTCCGCGCCGTAAGCCTTGACGACATCGTCGGGGTTGACGACGTTGCCGAGGGACTTGCTCATCTTGACCGCCGGGCGCAGCGCCTGATTGCCGTACTTGGCGATCAGCGCGTCCTTCTCCTCCTGCGTGGAGACGTTGCCGACGTAGTGCGGGTTCTGGCCGAGGATCATGCCGTGGCTCGTGCGCTTGGCATAGGGCTCCTTCGTGTGGACAACGCCGATGTCGTAGAGGAACTTGTGCCAGAAGCGGGAGTAGAGAAGGTGCAGCGTGGTGTGCTCCATGCCGCCGTTATACCAGTCCACAGGGCCCCAGTACTGCTCCGCCTCGTGAGAGACAGGCTCATGGTCGTTGTGCGGATCCATATAGCGCAGGAAGTACCACGAAGAACCCGCCCACTGGGGCATGGTGTCGGTCTCGCGCTTGGCGTCGCACCCGCACTTGGGGCACTTGGTATTGACCCAGTCGGTCATCTTGGAGAGCGGGCTCTCGCCGTCGTCGGTCAGCTCGTAGCTGTCCACCTGCGGCAGGACGAGCGGCAGCTCCTCTTCGGGCACGGGCACCCAGCCGCACTTCGGGCAGTTGACGAGGGGGATGGGCTCGCCCCAGTAGCGCTGGCGGGAGAAGACCCAGTCGCGCAGCTTGTAGTTGACCTTTTCCTTGCCGAAGCCCTGCTCCACGACGTATTTCTTCATGGCGGGGATGGCCTCCTTGACGGTCATGCCGTTGAGGAAGCCGGAGTTTACCATGATCCCGGTGTCGTCCTTGAGCGTGAAGGCCTCCTTCGTCACGTCGCCGCCCTCGACGACCTCGACGATGGGCAGGCCGAAGGCCGTGGCGAAGTCCCAGTCGCGCTGGTCGTGGGCCGGAACGCCCATGACGATGCCGGTGCCGTAGCCCATGAGGACATAGTCGGAGACGAACATCGGAACGACCGCGCCGTTGGCGGGGTTGATGACCTCGATGCCGTCAAGGCGCACGCCGGTCTTTTCCTTGTTGAGCTCGCCGCGCTCAAAGTCGCTCTTGCGGGCCGCAGCGGCCTGATAGGCCTCGACCTCGTCCCAGTTCTTGATGATATTTTTCCACTTTTTGAGCAGCGGATGCTCGGGAGAGATGACGGTGTACGACACGCCGAAGAGCGTATCGACGCGCGTGGTGTAAACGGTGATGTCATCTTCGGTGTTGGTCTTGAAGGTGACCTCCGTACCGGTGGAGCGGCCGATCCAGTTGCGCTGCTGGGTCTTGACGCGCTCGATGTAATCCACATCGTCCAGATCGTCGATCAGGCGGTCGGCATACTTCGTGATGCGCAGCATCCACTGGGATTTTTCCTTGCGGATGACGGGCGCGCCGCAGCGCTCGCACACGCCCTCGACGACCTCTTCGTTGGCCAGAACGCACTTGCAGCTCGTGCACCAGTTGACGGGCATCGTCGTCTTGTAGGCAAGGTCGTGCTTGAACAGCTGGAGGAAGATCCACTGCGTCCACTTATAATACTGTGGGTCGGTCGTGTCGATCACGCGGTCCCAGTCGAAGCCGTAGCCGAGCATCTTGAGCTGACGGGTGAAGTTCTTGATGTTCTGCTGCGTGACGATGGCGGGATGGATGTGGTTCTTGATGGCAAAGTTCTCCGTCGGCAGGCCGAAGGCGTCAAAGCCGATGGGGTTCAAGACATTGTAGCCCTGCATGCGCTTTTTGCGGCAGATGATGTCCATCGCCGTGAACGGGCGCGGGTGGCCGACGTGCAGACCCGCGGCGGAGGGGTACGGGAATTCGATCAGGCCGTAGAACTTGGGGCGCTTGTCCCCCGTCACGGCGGCGTAGGGCTTTACCTGCTCCCACTTGTCCTGCCATTTTTTCTCAATGGCTGCGAAATCGTACTTCATGGATCTTCTCCTTTATGTGAAATAGTGTTTTGATGCGAAAAAAGTCCCTGACCGTTTTTCAAACGGTCAGGGACGTAACGAACACATTACGCGATACCACCCTGATTCAGCGCACGGTTCCCCGTGAGCCCTCAGCGGCTTCATAGCCTTGCCCGTAACGGGGGCGACCGTTCCGCCCTTTCAGGCGGACTGCTCGGGAGTGAGTCATCCACGCGCATTCTCCCACCGGCTCGCACCGACCGCCGGCTCTCTTCAGGTGAAAATCACGCGTCTTTTTGCTCCGTCATCGCGTTTTGCATAAATTCAGCATAACTATTTTAGGCGTTTTGTCCCGCCTTGTCAAGCGTTATTTTTCCTCGGCGTGGGGCAGGATGGCGCTCAGGTCGACTTCCTCGCCGTCGGCCCACAGGTGCTCGAGGGAATAGAACTTGCGCGCCTCGTCGTTGAAGATGTGCACGACCACGCAGCCGTAGTCGAGCAGCACCCACGTGCCGCCGCGGTAGCCCTCGCGGTGCAGCGGCTCCTCGCCCGCCTGCGTCAGCTCCTTTTCCACCTCGTCACCCAGCGCGTTGATCTGCGTGTTGGACGTACCGGTGCAGATGACGAAATACTCCGCGAGCGTCGTGATCTTGTCGATGCGGATGAGCTTGATGTCTTTGCCTTTTTTGCTGTCGAGCGCCTTGGCGGCGATCTCAGCGAGTTCTCTTGCAGGAATCATGAGATTCTCCTTTTCTTTTGTAAATTCTATGGTCAGGGCTGCGGGCGGAGCCAGTCGGGCATCTCGTCGCTGCCGGTGCTGTTGTCGCCCGTGCCGGGGTCCGTGGTACCGGGGTCGGTCGGCTCAGTCGTGCCGGGGTCCGTGGTCCCCGGGTCGGTCGTACCGGGATCGGTGGTGCCGGGGTCCGTCGTGCCGGGATTGCCGGGATCGGTCGTCGTACCGGGGTCCGTGGTGGTACCGGGATCGGTGGTGGTGCCGGGATCCGTTGTGGTTCCCGGATCGGTCGTCGTGCCGCCGGTCTCCTCACCGGTCTGCGAGCTGTCGCCGGTCTGCGAGCCGGAGGAGGAATGGTGGTTCTGCGGCTGCGCCGCCTTGCTGTCCTCCACGTGGCCCGTGGACGAGGACACCGAGCCGTCGGCATTGACGGACATGATATCGAGGTCGCTCATCGTGAACTTCTCCACGAACGGGCTGAGCTCGTTGTTCACAAGGTCCAAAAGCTCCTGCGCATTCGGCACCACGTAGGACTGCATTTCGCCGTACACGCGGCTGTAGCAGGACTTGTTGGTGTTGGGCATCGTGACGAAGTTCACGTTATCAACAGAAAGCCCGCCCATGACGGCCTGCGAGCCGAACCAGAGCATTTCCTCAAACGTTAAGTCGGACGTGACGTTATTTTTCACCACGCGGGCAAATTCGCCGATCTTCGTCACGTTCTTGAGCTGCAAAAGCTGCTCGATCATGGCCTTGAGCAGGCCCTGCTGCGTCTTGATGCGGC
Organism: bacterium; assembly: GCA_037343695.1. Classification (GTDB taxonomy): domain Bacteria; phylum Bacillota; class Clostridia; order Oscillospirales; family Oscillospiraceae; genus Hominicoprocola. The sequence continues at coordinate 17,999 of JAYABH010000033.1, forward strand.
CAAGATCGCCATCAAGATAACCGGGCATAATACCAGTCGTCGGATTCTTATTGTCGTGGCGGTAGCGCAGCACCTGCATCGCGTCGTCGCCCGAGAGCTTGCGATAACCCGCCGTCTGATGGATGTGCAGGTCCTGATAGGGATCGTCATAATTCATGTTGCGCGGCACGTCGAAATAGACGCCGCCCATGGCGTCCACGATCGCGCCGACGGCCTCCCACTCGACAATGACCTGATAGTCCGGCTCAAAGCCGACGAGCTGGGCGATCTCCTTATAGAGCGCCTTGATGCCCTTTTCCCCGCCGCCGTAGTAATTATAGACGGAATTGATGCGTTTGATATCCCAGGGGACGTTGACCATCGTATCGCGCGGGATGGACATGACCGTTGCCTTCTGGTTGGTCACGTCGTAGCTTGCAAGCAGCATCGTGTCGGTGTTGCCGCCGCCGCCCGTGTCGCGCCCGAGGACGAGCACGGTGTAAAAGTCCTTGCTCTTGCGCTCGCCGTCCGCTTTCGGACGCACGCCCTCGCCGTAGTCGATCTCATCGACCTGCGTCTGGTCGGGGTCCTTGTTGGTGTCTTCCGTATTCGGCAGCTCCGGCGCGCGGATCTTCAAAAGATAGCTTCCGCCCGCGACCACGCCGCACAGCAGCACGATCAGAAGCACGCGCAGCAAAATCCGTCCGGGGTGGGAAAAGGTCTCGCAGATCTGCTCCCAGGCTTCGTCGCAGTTGCGCTCGAAAAAGCCTTCTCCGCGGCCCTCAGCGTGCCGCGGCTCGTAATTGGGGTCCTTGTAATCACTCATGGGTATGTCCTCTCAGATAGTCCAGCGCTTCCAGCGTGTTGTGATGGACGGGGTTGCCCCGCTCCTCCATCTCCTCGACCGTCATGGCAAGCCCCATCGCAAGCCCGCGGTCCAGATCCTCCCACACGACCTTTCTGAGCGCGTCCACGCCGTCAAAGTCGCGGTTGGGCTCGATGTAGTCGGCAAGGTAGATGACCTTGTCGAGCAGCGCCATATCGGCCTTGCCCGTCGTGTGCCAGAGGATCGCGTTGTAGATCTCATCATCCGCGCCGTACACGTCGCGCGCGAGCGCCGCGCCTGTCTTGGCGTGCAGCAGCTTGAGCGCATGCTGCTCGAGCTCGTCGAGCCTGATGTCATAGCGCGCGCAGAGCGCGAGCTGCTCCTCCATCGAAAGGCGCTTGGTCGAGTCGTGCAGGAGCGCTGCAAAGCGCGCCTTATGTACGTCCGCGCCGTACTTTTCCGCAAGCGCCATGGCGGTCTGCTCTGTGCCGAGCACGTGGGGGATGCGCTTTGCCTTGAGATAGGAGAGCGCGATGGGTCTCAGCTCCTCTAAGCTTAGACGTTTCAAATCGAAATTTGTTCCATATAAATGCTCGCGCATGATGTAGCCGAGCACCGCGGGGGCGAGATAGCCCGCCGTTTTCCCCTGCGGGATGCGCGCGCGCAGCGCCGTGGACGAGATATCCACAAGGTTCGGCAGCGTCATCGTCACGATGCGGCAGCCGGGGAATTTTTCGCCGAGGAAGGCGCGCTGCGGGGCAAAAAGGTCCTCGCCGTCCTTTTCCGTGCGGCCGAAGGCGCAGATGCCCGCGTACTTCAGGATCTCCTCGGGCCTGTACCAGTACTGGAAGGTGAGGAACATATCCGTCCCCATCAAAAGCCACAGCTCCGCGTCGGGGTACTGCTCGTGAAGAGCGCGCACGGTGTCGGCGCTGTAGCTCTTGCCCTCGCGCTCGACCTCCATCGCCGAGACCTCGACCTCCACGCCCGTGTCGAGCGCGGCCTGCTCGCCCATCAGGCGCGTCATCGCAAGGCGGTGGGCCTTGCCCGGCTCGTCCGCGGAAAGCGCCTTGTGCGGCGGGATGCCGGCGGGGATCAGGATGAGTTTGTCGAGCTGCAAATATTTTGCCGCGCTCTCCGCCGCGGCCATGTGACCCAGATGCGGCGGGTTGAAGCTGCCGCCGTAAATTCCGATCTTCAAACTTCTCGACCTCGTTTTCTCACTTGACCGTTAAACGGTCTTCTTCGCCGCCTTGGGCAGCACGATCTTATCCTTCTTGTCTTTTTTGTGCGAGGGACGGTAGAGCACGAACTTCGTGCCGATGACCTGCACCTGCTCGCTGCGCGTCAGCGCGCTGAGCTCGTCGCAGGCCTCGCGCGCGGTGAGCATGCTGTTCTCCAGCACGCGGCACTTGATGAGCTCGCGCGCTTCCAGCGCGTCGTTCGCCTGCTTGACGAGGTTTTCGCCAATGCCGTCCTTGCCGATGTGGACGATCACGTCCAGATTGTTCGATAAGCTGCGCAGATACGCGCGCTGTTTGCTGTTCAGTTCCATAAATTTCCTTATTCCTTTACTGTTTTTCCGCAAGGTAGGCCCTGAGCGTCTCCTTGAAGGCGCGCAGCGCCTTGCCGCGGTGCGAGATCTCCGCCTTTTCCTCCGCCGTCAGCTGCGCAAAGGTCTTGCGCTTGTCCGGCACGAAGAACACGGGGTCGTAGCCAAAGCCGTTTTCGCCCATGGGCGCAAAGGCGATGGTGCCCTCCACGTCGCCGTCGTCCTGCAAAATGTCGCCGTTCGGGAAGGCGCAGGTGATGGTCGTGTGGAAGTGCGCGCGGCGGTCCGTCTGCCCGTGCAGCATCTGCAAAAGCAGCTGATAGCGGCCCGTATCGTCCAGTCCCTCGCCGCCAAAGCGCGCGCTGTACACGCCGGGACCACCATTGAGCGCGTTCACGCACAGGCCGGAATCGTCCGCGATGGCAGGCAGCTTCGTCGCCTCCATAACGGCCTTTGCCTTCAAAAGCGAGTTCTCCGCAAAGGTCTCGCCGGTCTCCTCCACCTCGATCTTCACGCCGAGGTCGGCTTCAGACACGACCTCCACGCCGAGCTCGCCCAGAATGGCGCTCATTTCCTTGAGTTTCTTAGGGTTCTGCGTTGCCAGAACAAATTTCATCGTCAAACCTCCCACGGGTCCTTTTCCCGTCTCTTCCTGCTTTTTTCTTCGCGCTTTTCTCCCTCGCGCTGCGCTCTGCGCTCTTCACGCTGCGCGCTCTTTCTTTCCTGCCAAGCCGTGAGCTTTTTATCCAGCTTGTCAAGCGGCCACTCGACGTCCTGCACGGGCACGATGAGCACCTGACAGCTCTCGCAGTAGCGCGCGGGGGGATAGCCGCCGAACAGTCCCGCTCTGCCGAACCAGACCCATTCTTCGCTGCCCGAGTCATCCGCGATCGTGCCGTTCTCTCTTCTCGGGCACCAGTAAGCATCGCGCGAAATGGGGATCGCGCCGTCTCGCATTTCCTTTCCGCAATAGGGGCAAACAGAAGTGATTTCCATATTCGTCTCCTTTTTATCTCGCGAAATGTTTGTTTTTTGTCTTAGATCAGCGCCTTGACGTATTCCTCCGCGTTGAACGGCTGGAGATCGTCGATGCCCTCGCCGAGGCCGACGTACTTCACCGGCACGCCCAGCTCCTGCGCAATGGCGACGCAGATGCCGCCTTTGGCCGTGCCGTCGAGCTTCGTCAGGATAATGCCCGTCAGACCCGCCGTCTCACGGAAGACCTTGGCCTGCTGCAATCCGTTCTGCCCCGTCGTCGCGTCGAGCACTAAAAGCGTCTCCTTCGCGGCGTCGGGCAGCTCTCGGTCGATGATCTTGCGGAGTTTCGAGAGCTCGTTCATCAGGTTCACCTTGTTGTGAAGTCTGCCCGCCGTGTCGCAGAGGACGACGTCAACACCTCTCGCCTTCGCCGCGGCGAGCGAGTCGAACAGCACCGCGCCGGGGTCCGCGCCTTCGACCGAGCGGACGATCTCGCACTCGGCGCGGTTTGCCCAAATTTCAAGCTGATCCGCCGCCGCCGCGCGGAACGTATCTGCCGCGCATAAAAGCACGCGCTTACCCTCGCCCTTCAGACGGTGGGCGATCTTGCCGATGGACGTGGTCTTGCCCACGCCGTTCACGCCGATGACCAGCACGACGCTCGGCTGCGTCGAAAGATCGAGCGCGGTGTCACCCACGTCCAGCTTTTCAATGAGGATCTCGCGCAGCGCCTGCTTGACGTCGTCGCCGCGCTGGATGCTCTTCTGATACACCACGTCGCGCAGCTTCTTCACCGCGTCGTGCGCGACCTTTGCGCCGAGGTCGGCCAGAATCAGGCTGTCCTCGAGCTCGTCATAGAATTCGTCGTCGATGGTCTCCCACACGATCGTGTCGAACCATGCTTTTTTGATCCTTGCAAAAATACCCATACTTTCTCCTCGCGCTTATTCCTTAATGTTGAGTTCCTTGGCCATGTCGTTCATATTGATCGTCAGAATTTTGCTCACGCCGCGCTCCTGCATCGTAACGCCGTAGAGCACGTCCGCCGCTTCCATCGTGCCGCGGCGGTGCGTGATGACGATAAACTGCGTTTTTTGTGTGATGCGGCGCATGTAGTTCGCCACGCGCACCACGTTTGGCTCGTCGAGCGCCGCCTCGATCTCATCCATGACGCAGAACGGCGTCGGATGGA
>JAYABH010000034.1:0-22450 GCA_037343695.1 bacterium
CCGCGAGCGACCTGGGCGTTGCGTTCCTGTCCCTCAAGGCCGGTATCCAGGGCGCGTGGCTCAACGTGCTCATCAACGTGACCTCCATCAAGGATCAGGAGTTCGCCGCCGAGTACCGCGCCAAGGGCGAGAAGCTGCTCGCGCACGCGCTGCCCCTGGCCGACGAGTGCTACGCCGAGATCGTGAAGCTCATCGAGGGCTAAATCAAAACGAAAACAAATGGCTTCGGTGCGCGCACCGGAGCCATTTGCGCTTACAAAGGAGTTGTATTTCCATGACCATCCAGCATCTGACGCCGCGCGACTACATCACGACCAAGTGGTCTGGGGGGCTGACGACCCAGCTCGGCATCGCGCCCGCGGGCGCGGTGTACGCGGATCGCGACTTTCTGTGGAGATTGAGCTCCGCGACGGTCGAGGACGCGGAGTCCGACTTTACGGCGCTGCCCGACTACGAGCGCCTGATCTCCACGCTCGAGGGGGCGATCGAGCTGAACCACAACGGCGGTGAAAAGCTGACGCTCGAGCCCTACGCCGTCCACCGCTTCGACGGAGGGGACGAGACGCACTCCTGGGGCCGCTGCCGCGACTTTAACCTCATGCTCCGCAAGGGAAAATGCGAGGGGAAAATGCGCGGCGAGACGCTCGCCGCGGGCGGGGAAACGATCGTCCACGGCTCGGAGGGGATGCTGCTCGTCTACTGCGGCGCGGGCGAGGTGACCGTCTGCGCGGGCGGCGAGCGCGTGACGCTGGCGGCGGACGAGGCCGCGCGGCTCGACGGCTATATGGGCGAGGTGAAGCTCACGAGCGCGGGCGGTGCAAGGCTGATGCTCGCCAAGGCGAAGGCAATTTAAAAACGAAACTCCGTATGGCAAACCATACGGAGTTTTTCTTATTCAGAATCAGGTTTCGGACTGCTGGCCCTTCAGGACGGTCAGCGCTTCAAGCGCGTCGGCCAGGGCAATGGACGGAATTTCTGAAAGAAGGCAATACATATAACGGTCAGAACTGAGAGAGGTGTGGCTGGCAAGCAGATAACAGAGCATGAGAAATAACGAAATAACCGGGATCAAACGGAACTTGCTCCATTTGGGGTGTTTGAGATCGTCGGCGCGGTCCCTTACGATGCACCACAGCATGAGCATGATCATGGGCAGAAACACAATGAGGGCAATCGAAGGGTCGACAAATGCAGGATTGACAATAAAAAGCACGACGCAGGCGAGATAGACGATCAGCGAGCCCCAGAACGCGATGCCGAAAAACCTGCGCTGCTGCGCGGCGGAATATTTCATGAAAGTCCTCCTTATCGTGGTGGCCGACAGTCCTCTTCTACCGGCAGGATAGCAGATTTTGACGAAAGTTTCAAGCATATTAACGAAAAATTCAAAAACAAACGCAGAACATATGTGCAGAATGAACAATCAGCATAGAGAGACAGCATAAAAAGGCGGTCCCGCGCGGGCAGCGCGGGACCCGCCTTTCAGCGCTTTTCCGGAGGAAAAAGCGAACTGCCGGTTATTGTTCGGGTTCGGTCATGCCCCAGATCTCATCGAAGGGACCTTCGGCGGTCCAACGCTGGGTGACCTCGAAATTCTCATTAAGACTGACGTACTCGGCGTAATTTTCCTTGATATGAATGTTGGACAGCGTCGTGCCGGTCGGACCGGTGACGATGCTTGTCAATATGCCGTCCCGCTCGGGGTGATGGATGGTGTAGTATACGCTGCCGTCGTCCGCGGTGGACTCCGTGACGCCGGGGGTCCATTCCCCGTCATCCTGCTTGTCCGTGAGCGACGCGCAGCCCAGCACCGGCAGCACCAGCGCGCAGGAGAGAAGAAATGCAAGCAAACGTTTCATGGGAATCTCCTTCAAGATGCGTTGGGCGGCAGAATTTTTAATCGATAAAGTATTCCGGTGTGGAAGCGGCGGTTCTTTCGAATGCGCTCACATTTGCGAACGTAAATGTGTCGTCATATCTGGTGTGATCAACATAGGTGGGATTTCCGAGGGAAACGCTGAGCGTATATGGGAACAAGTACTTGGTGCTTTCATTGACACCGATATAGGAGTAGTGGTCAACCAGTTCGCCTGTGTCAATATTTACGACATCATATTCGACTCGTTCCGGAATCCCGTATAAAACGCCGTATGCAACATGATGTGTAACATAGGCGGTTTTTGCTTTGAGACGAGTGTTGGCATTAGGGCCTGATTGTGAATAGGGTGACTTTGCGGTAACGCTGATACCAAGGGTCCACTTGTCTTTTATCACAGTTCCAGGAGAAACGGTGATTGAGACTTCGTCACCAGAGTAAGTTCCCCCAACGGGAATATATTCCTTAATAGTACCCCGCAGAGCAGAGACGGAATTCATCAGCGGAGTGGCGGTTTTATTAACCACTCTAAGCTCGCCGTTAATAGCACGGGATACCCGCTCATCCTGCGTTGCGGCAGCTTTGGCAAGAAGAGCATATTCATTGACTTCGAGCTGGTAAAGAGTTGTCGCTTCAGCAATTTCAAGCATCATTGCATTGCAGGCTTCATCTTCCAGGAGTGCCGGGTCCCGATACATAATGTCTTTGATGATGGTAAGGGTCTCTTCTGTAATGGCATGGATGGGAGTACCGCTTACTTCGGAAAAGTAGGCGATCTGATCGGCATATGTTTCGATGATCTCATCAGAACGGGCCCTGCTCATTAGTGCAGTTTTGTCGCTGGCAGAGCAGGCGGAGACACAGAGCAGCATAAGCATTGCGCAGGAGAGGACAAGGGAGATGAACTTCTTAAACTTTTTCATTTTCGTTTTCCTTTCTTGTGTTTCATTGTTGGCGGCTTCTGCTTAGTACTCCACAAATCCGGTTATTTTTACAGAAGTGTTGGAGTTGTTGCGGATGACAACCGTGTAGTTGCCGTTTTCTTCGATCTTGAAGGTCTTGTCGATGCGTCCGGTCGTGGTGTTCAGATAATGGAAAGCGTTGTTTTCATCAAGCAGACCAAAATCCAAACTGCTGTTTGCGGGAGTATAAGTTGCGCGGATCGTCACGGTCTCGCCAGCCGCAAGGGGAAGCGAGCCGCCGATCTTTGCCTTTTCCTTGGCGTTCAGGGTAGTGGTGAACGAACCGGTCGCAAGTACGACGATCGAAGAATCAGGGGTGCTTTCGCTATAGGAAGTGAGATTGGCCTCTGTGGCGCAGACGCTTGTGATCAGACAGGACATCGCGCAAGCGAGCGCGAAGGCGCGGAAAAAGAGCTTTTTCATAAATATCACCTCCTTTCTCGGTAATTACCACTCTAACTGGACATCTTTGAATTCGGTATCGTCGAAGATTTCGATTTCCGTGTCGCTCAGGTCGAGCGCATCGTCGGAACGATCCTCTTTTGACTGGTGGAGCGCAAATGCTGCCCCGATCGCCAGCAGCAGGCAGAGGATGCTCAGGGCGATGATGATCGCCTTCGCGTGCGCGGGGGCGCTCGCCGCGGCGGGCTGCGGCGCGGGAGCGGGGGCTTCCTCCTGCGGCTGCTGCGCCGATGCTTCCTCCTGCGGCTTTTCCGGCGGCAGCGGCGCGGAATAGCTGAGAAGCTCGTCGAGCGTGACGCCGTAGAGCTTGCTCAGGCGCGAAAGGTTATCGGTCGAGGGGACGGCGAGCCCCGTTTCCCAGCGCGACACCGCCTGGCGGGACACGTTGAGCTGCTCGGCCACATCTCCCTGGGAAAGCCCCGCGCGCTTGCGCAGGGCGGCAAGACGTTCAGGTACATCCATGTTGATCTGCTCCTATCATTACAAAAAAATTGCTGTCACGTAAACCGCATCCTGTTTACATGATAGCAATTTTCAGTTGCTATTTCAAGCAATTGCACAAAAGAATAAAAATTAAAGCGAGTTGAACTGTTGAAAATAAATAATTATCTCCCGCGCCCGATCACACAGCAGATGAGGAACGCGATCAGGTCGCAGACGACGACCGTCGCGCCCACGGGGGTGGAAAAAAGGTATGAGCCCGTGAGCCCCACGCAGAAGCAGACGACCGAAAGCCCCGCCGCGAACAGCACGACCGAGCGGAAGCGCTTGAAGACGCGCATGGCCGCGAGCGCGGGGAAAATGATCAGGCTCGAGAGCAGCATCGCGCCCATCATGCGCATGCCGAGCACGACCGTCAGCGCCGTGAGGACGGAGAGGACGGTCTTGTAGGCGTCCACGCGCACGCCCGTCGCGCGGGCGAAGGGCTCGTCGAACGTGACGGAAAAGAGCTTGTGATAAAAGATCACATAGAGCGCGAGCACGCACAGCGCGAGCGCCGCGCTCAGAAAAACGTCCGAGCGCGACATGGCGAGGATGCTGCCGAACATGTAGCTGTCCACATCCGTGGTCATGCCGGTGGTGAGCGAGGTGACGATCACGCCGATGGCGAGCGCCGAGGCCGAGCACACCGCGATCATCGCGTCGGCGCTGACGCGGCTTTTTTCCGCCACGCGCAGCAGGAGGAACGCCGCGAGTACCACCACGGGGATGGAGAACCACAGCGGCGCGAAGCCGCACGCCACCGCGACCGACAGCGCGCCGAAGGACACATGGCTCAGCCCGTCACCGATCATGGAGTAGCGCTTCAGAACGAGCGGCACGCCGAGCAGCGCCGCGCACAGCGAGACCAGAATGCCGACGACGAACGCGCGCACGATGAAGGGGTAGGCGAACATCGAGAGAAGCAGCTTCATTTTCCGTCACCTCCGAAGCGCTTCCCGGCGGGGGAAGCAAGAAATTGCGCGCTTGTGCCGTAAAAGCAGCCCGCGCGGTCCACGCAGAGAATGTGCTTTGCTTCGCGCAGGGCGTTTTCCATGTCGTGCGTGACCATGATGATGGCCATGCCCTCGCGCTCGTTGAGGTAGCGGAGGGTTTTATAAAGGTCCTGCATGCTCGCGGGGTCAAGGCCCGTGACCGGCTCGTCGAGGATGAGCAGGTCGTTTGCCGCGCACAGGGCGCGCGCGAGCAGCACGCGCTGCTGCTGCCCGCCGGAGAGTTCGCGGTAGCACTTGTCCTTCAATTCCAGCACGCCGAGCTTGCCAAGGTTCATCAGTGCCGCCGAGCGCTCCTCCGCCGTGTAGAAAAAGCGCGCGCGGCGGTTGGAAAAGCCCGAGAGCACGACCTCGCTCACAGTGGCGGGGAAGTCGCGCTGCGTGGGCGTCTGCTGGGGAAGGTAGCCGAGCCGTCCCTCACGCTGGGCGGGGCAGTCGATCGTTCCGGAGAGCGGCGGGAGCAGGCCGAGCAGCGAGCGCAGCAGCGTCGATTTGCCGCTGCCGTTCTCGCCGACAATGCACAGGTAGTCCCCTGCGCAGACGGTGAGCGTCAGGTGTTCCAAAAGCGGTTTGCGCTCGTAGCCGAGCGTTACATCCTCGCAGGAGAGGACGATGGGCGATCTGTTCATTCGCTGAGCCCCTTTCTGAGTGCTTCGTAGTTGCGCTCCATGAGCGTGAGATAGGTCTCGCCGGCGTCAAAATCCGCGCGCGCGACGGTCTGCATCGAGTAAAGCGTTTCGACCGCCGCGCCGGTGCACTCGCTCACCACAGCGGCGACCTTTTTCGTGCCGAGATCGATCGTGTAGACCACGGGGATGTCCTCGTCCTCCACCTTGTCGATGAGAAACTTGATGGTCGCGAGCGAGGGCTCGGTGTCGCCCGAGCAGCCGTGGAAGGCCGCGCGGTAGTCAAGGCCGTATTCGCGGCAGAAGTAGAGCATCGGGAAGCGGTCGGCAAAGACCAGAAGCTTTCGCGGCGCGCTTGCGCAGAGAGACGCGAAGCGCGCGTCGAGCGCTTCAAGCTGCGCGCAGTAGCTCTCGCAGTTCGCGCGGTAAAATTCTTCGTTCGCGGGGTCGGCCTTGCAGACCGCGTCGCAGACGGCGCGGCAGAGGATGACGGCGTTTTTCGGCGCGGTCCAGATGTGCTCGTCGTATTCGATCTCGTCGCTGTCGTGGTCGGCATCCTCGTCGTGGTCATGGTCGTGGTCGTCCGCGCCCTGCATGCCCTCGACATATTCTTCATCGAGTGCGTCCACATAGTCCATCATGCGCGCTGTGACGGCGATGTGCCCGCCCGCCGCGTCGAGCATCTGATCGACCCAGTACTCGCCCTCGCCGCCGTTGTAGAGAAACACGTCGGCTTCGGAGATGGTGACGGCGTCGAGCGGCGTGGGCTCGAAGCTGTGGGCCTCGCGTCCCGGCGAGAGCAGAAGCGTCACGTCCGCGCGGCCGCCCGCGATGGCGCGGGCAAAGTCGTAGTAGGGGAAAAGCGTCGCGACGATCCGGATCTTGCCGCCGTTCGAGTGCTCCGCCGGAGACGCGCAGGCGCAGAGCGAGCAGGCCAGCGCGAGCGCGAGAAAAAGAGAAGCAATGCGTTTCATGCGCCCTCCTGACACTCGCGGCACAGGCCGTAGAACATTGTCTTGCGCGGGTTGATGGAAAAGCCGTGCTCGTGCTCCAAATGCTCGTAGAGCGGGGAGAGCCGGTGGCAGTCGAGATGCACGATGCGTCCGCAGCGCTCGCACTTAAAAAGGCAGCAGTCCGACGCGCAGCCATGGGTGCAGAACTGATAGTACGCGCCCTCGTCCGTCGTGACCTTGTGGATGCTGCCCTGCCGCTCGAGCTTTTCGAGCTGGCGGTAGACCGTTGCGATGCCGACGTGCTCGCCGCGCTCGCGCAGCGCATCGACGATCGCCGCGGCGCTCACGGGCGTGTCCGCGCGCTCGGACAGGCAGTCGAGCACGGCCTTCTGCTGTTTGGTGGTATAGGTCGCCATGATGACCTCCTGAATATGAAAATGAAAATCAATTTCAAATTATAGTCAAAATCGGGAAAGTGTCAAGCCCTTTTCGGGAACCTTTTGTTGCCATTCCCGCGTCAAAATGGTAGAGTAAGAAAAGAACGCACGGGCGCGTGCCCGGCGGAAAGGAGAATGCCTATGAAAAAGCTGTTTGCCGCGCTTTTAGCGCTCGTGCTGGCGCTGGGCCTTGCGGGCTGCGGACAAAAAACCGATGCGAACGATGCTGCCGGTGACGGAGATATCCCTGAAACGCCGCTCAAACTCGAGACGCTGCACGTCGAATTCGTCAAGGGCGAGCGGGACACGGACGATCTGCTCGCGCTCAGGGACGCGCTGCCGCTCGCTTCGGCGCTTGGCGCGCGAAACGTCGAGGTCGGGAGCCTTGCCGTCACCTTCGGTACGAGCGCGGACGCGACGGCGCAGGCGCTCGCGGAGGGCAGCGTGGATGTCGCGTTCCTGCCGCTCACGGCCTGCTTTGACCACGAGGATACGGTCACGCTCGCGCTGGTGCAGGACGCGGACGAGGGTACCGCGATCGAGGACCGCGAGGCCATCGCCGTCACGAAAAAGAACAAAGCGGTTGCTTCGGACGCCTTCCTCGCAGCGCTTCGCGGCGCGGTGGAGGATCTGTGCGAAAGCGGCGAGGGCAGCGCCGCGCTGAGCCTGTACCAGTACGGCGAAGAGAAGGCCTACACGGCGGCGGAGCTGAGCGATTTCAGCGAAGAGCGCGCGGCCTATGAGGAAGCAAAGCAGCTCCGCGAAAACGAACCGTAACGATAAAAAGGAGAGAAATACAGATGGAAAACTTTTTCTACCATGTGCCCACGGACATTTACTTCGGCAAGGGGCAGATCGAGCACCTCGGCGCGCGCATGGCGCAGCTGGGCAAGAAGGTGCTGCTCGTCTACGGCGGCGGCAGCATCAAGCGCATCGGGCTTTACGACGCAGTGACCGCGCAGCTCGAGGGCGCGGGTGTTGAATACGTGGAGCTTTCGGGTGTGGAGCCGAACCCGCGCATCCAGTCGGTGCGCGCGGGCGTTGAACTGTGCCGCGAGAACGACCTGACGGCGGTGCTGGCCGTCGGCGGCGGCAGCACGATCGACTGCGCGAAGATGGTGGCGGCGGGCGTCTGCTACGAGGGCGATGCCTGGGACCTCGTGCTCGACCGCAAGAAGATCACGGCGGCGCTGCCCATCGCGGCGGTGCTGACGAACGCGGCCACGGGCTCGGAGATGGACGGCTTCGCTGTGATCTCCGACATGGAAAAGAACGAAAAATGGGGCAGCGGCAACGACCACACCAAGCCCGTTTTCTCCATCCTCGACCCGACGTACAGCATGTCGCTGCCCGCGCATCAGACGGCGAGCGGCGCATCGGATATCATGAGCCACACGTTTGAAAATTATTTCAACCGCACGAAGGGCGCCTACCTCCAGGCCCGCCTTGCTGAGGGCGTGCTCAAGACCTGCATCCACTACGCGCCCATCGCGCTCAAAAAGCCAGACGATTACGAAGCGCGCGCCAACCTGATGTGGGCCTCGAGCCTTGCCATCAACGGCCTTTTGAGCTGCGGGGAGAGCACCTCCTGGTCGGTGCACGCCATCGAGCACGAGCTCAGCGCGTTTTACGACATCACCCACGGCGCGGGCCTTGCCCTGCTCACGCCCTACTGGATGGAATACGCCCTGCGCCCCGACACGGCATGGAAGTTCGCCGAGTACGGCGAGAACGTCTGGAATCTCGACCCCCAGCGCGCGCCGATGGAGACCGCCCGCGCCGCCATCGACAAAACGCGAGACTTCTTCACCTCCATCGGCATGCCCGCGCACCTGCGCGAGCTGGGCATCGACGACACGCACTTTGACGTGATGGCCGAAAAGGCCGCAAGCGGCGGTCTCGCCAACGGCTTCGTCCCGCTCGATAAGAACGACGTGCTGCACATCCTCCACATGGCGCTGTAAAAAGGAATGCACGGCGGGCTGCATCCCCCTCAAAATAAAAGGGACCGTCCCAGTGGGACGGTCCCTCTTATTTTGAAGTTAAATTATTCGTAGATGGGGAACTTCTCGGTCAGGGCGACGACGGCGTCCTGCGCTTCCTTCTTGCTGCCCTCGAAGTCGCGGGCGACCATGCCCATGATCTTCGCGATCTGCTTCATTTCCTCTTCCTTCAGGCCGCGGGTGGTGGCGGCGGGGGTGCCGACGCGGATACCGGAGGTGACGAACGGCTTCTCGGGGTCGTTGGGGATGGAGTTCTTGTTGACGGTGATGAAGCACTCGTCCAGACGGTGCTCGATCTCCTTACCGGTGATGTTGAAGTTGCGGACATCGACGAGCATGAGGTGGTTGTCGGTGCCGTTGGAGACCAGGCGGAAGCCCTCGGCCTTCAGGCCCTCAGCGAGGACGGCGGCGTTCTTGACGACCTGCTCGCCGTAGGCCTTGAACTCGGGCTTGAGCGCCTCGCCGAAGCAGATGGCCTTGGCAGCGATGATGTGCTCGAGCGGGCCGCCCTGGGTGCCGGGGAACACGGCGGAGTCGATCTTCTTGGCGAGGTTGATGGTCTCCATTTCGCCGGTCTCGATGTTCTTCTTGGTGATCTCGTTCTTGCAGAGGATCATGCCGCCGCGGGGACCGCGCAGGGTCTTGTGCGTGGTGGTGGTGACAACGTCGGCATACGGCACGGGGTTCATGTGAACGCCGGCGGCGACGAGACCCGCGATGTGCGCCATATCGACCATGAGGTAAGCGCCGACGGAATCGGCGATCTCACGGAACTTGGCGAAGTCGATCTTGCGGGGATAGGCGGAGGCACCGGCAAGGATCATCTTGGGCTTGCACTCCTGCGCGACGCGGTAGATCTCGTCATAGTCGAGCTGCTCGGTCTCGTCGTTGAGGGAGTAGGGGACCTGATGGAAGTACTGGCCGGAGATGTTGACCGGGCTGCCGTGGGACAGGTGGCCGCCGTGGGCGAGGTTCATGCCCATGTAGGTGTCACCGGGCTGAAGCATGGCCTTGAACGCGGCGAGGTTGGCGGAAGCGCCGGAGTGGGGCTGAACGTTCGCGTGCTCGGCGCCGAACAGCTTGCAGGCGCGCTGGCGGGCGATCTCTTCGGTCTCATCGACGCAGTAGCAGCCGCCGTAGTAGCGCTTGCCGGGATAGCCCTCGGCATACTTGTTGGTCAGGCACGTGCCCATCGCCATCATGACGGCGGGGGAGACGATGTTTTCGGAAGCGATCAGCTCAATGTTGCGCTGCTGACGGTGATATTCCTTCTCAATGGTGGCGCCGACTTCGGGGTCATACTGAGAAAGGAACTCCATGGTTTCTTTGATCATGGTGCGGTTTCCTCCTGTTTTCCTGTTTTTAATTTTTTTACCGTTGGCGGGCCTGTTCTTTGGCAGGTTCCATGCGGTGCTCTCTACCCCTTAGAATAGCAAAAAAGCGTTGGCGCGTCAAGAAGCAGTGCCCGATGCGGAAGATGAATTTATTCAGAAAAACGGATGAATCGCCTTAAAAAAGCAAAAGTGTGCAAAGACGGACGGAAAATGATTGACAAGCGTTGTGCAGTCTGCTATGTTGAGCATGCAGCAAAGCAAAAAATGCTGCACGGCAGAGTAGGAAGCCATGTGTTTACGCGAAGAGCGAACAGTGCCGCTGGGATGGGAAGTTGCCCACGGACGAAAAACCCATGGTTTGCAGTATGGCTTCCGCATCCGCTTGCCACCCAGATGAGAGCATTGTGAGGCCTCTCCTCCGCGTGGTTCCTGCCATCCGGAGGGAGAGGTATTTTCTTTTTCCCGGATCAAGCCGTTCCACGCGGCGCATGCCGCCGCGGCGGAGCAATTTTGATTTTGAAAAGGAGGTCCTCACAATGTCTTTGCAGATCGAAGCGCTCTCCCCTGTCATGTGGACGGTCATCATCGCCGTCACCGTTGCGCTCGTCGCCGCCGTCGTCCTTACCTGGAAGTCCTCGGCGATGTCCACGCGCAAGCTCGTCACCATCGCCATGCTCACCGCCGTTTATGTCGTGCTGAACTTTGCCGGCACGGTGCGCCTGGGTTGGATCAACATTTCCGTCGCGTCCCTGCCGGTCATCGTCGGCGCGATGCTCTATGGGCCGCTCGGCGGTCTGCTCGTCGGCCTTCTCGGCGCGTTCATGGGCCAGCTTCTGACCTACGGCGTCACCGTGACCACGATCCTGTGGATCCTGCCGCAGGCGGCGCGCGGCCTGCTCGTCGGCATGTATGCCAAGCGCTGCGGCTACCGCTTCAGCTCCGGCCAGCTCACCGCGGCGCTGATCGGCACGGCGCTCGTCGTGACCGCGCTCAACACGGGCGCGATGTATATCGACAGCGTGATCTTCGGCTACTACTCCTACGCCTACGTCTTCGGCGGCCTTGTGGTGCGCGTGATCTCCGGCGCGGCTACGGCGGTGCTGATGGTCTTTGTCGCGCCCCCGGTCGTGAACCTGCTGAGCCGCTCGCTCGGCACGGTGCGGTCGGCACAGTGAATAACTTCAAAAAAGAGGGACGCAGTCTTGACTGCGTCCCTCTTTTTTGAGTAAGATTGCGCTCCGCGGCAGCGCACGCGCCGTAGGCGCGCACGTTTGCGGAGCGAGAGGTGTAATTTGTCACGCACATGGAAATCGGCGAAGCGCCGCCGGTGGCGGATGAAGCGAGCCGGTTTCGAGGAATCGTAATGCCGCGACGGTGACGTCGGTGATTTACGATTGAAATTTATTTCCTGCCGTGCGCGGCAGGAAAGTCTGCGACGCCTATTTCTTATCGTTTTCTACGAGTGATAATAATGTCTGGTCGAAGCTGTATTGATCGCGGAGACGGCGGGCTTCGGCGAGCTTTTTTTCGCCGCGCCTGCCGGTGCGGCGGCAGCGGAGCATCAGGTTTTTCGGCGAGTGGGCAAAGTCGATGAACTCGATCACATCCACGTCGTAGCCCTCGTCCTCTAAGACGGCGGCGCGGATGGCGTCGGTCAGAAGCGCCGAGAAGCGCTCCTGAAACAGCCCGTGGGAGAGAAGAAGGTCAAAGTCGCCGCCCTTTTGGATGGTCTTGTTGACCTCATGCTGGCAGCAGGGGACGGAGAAGATATGCTCCACGCCGCGCGAGAGCGCGTAGTGCAGGGCGTAGTCCGTCGCCACGTCGCAGGCGTGGAGGGTGACGAGCATGTCGATGTGCTCGTCGTAGAGCACGTCGCGCGTCACGTCCGCTGCGACGAAGTGGAGGTCCTCGTAGCCGTAGCGCGCGGCGACCTCATTGCAGTGCGCGACCACGTCCTCCTTGAGATCATAGCCGATGATCTTCGCGTGCACGCCGCGCTTGACGGCGAAATAGTAGTACAGCACGAACGTGAGGTACGACTTGCCGCAGCCAAAGTCGAGAATCGTGATCTCATCGCGTCCGTAGGCGCGGAACGCGTCGTCCACCAGCTCGATGAAGCGGTTGATCTGCTTATACTTGTCGTATTTTGCCTTGACGATCCTGAAGTCCGGCGTGAACACGCCGAGATCGACGAGGGCGGGGATGTTCTCGCCCTCCTGCAAAATATACTCCTTTTTGCGGTTGTGCGCGGCGGGCACGGCGGCGCGGGCCGCGCCCGATTTGGCCGTGCACTTGTACGCGCCGTTCGTCTTGCGGACGTATTGGCGCGTCTCCGTCTCGGTGCAGAGCGTGACGGAGCGGAACAGGCCGTCGAGCTCCTGCTCGAAGGTCTCGAGCAGCGCGCCGCGCGCGACGTTGCGGTGCGCGACCTTCTGCCCCTGCTGGTATTCGAGCTGAAAAAAGGCCTTTCCGCGCAGCTTCAGGGGCCGCACGGTGACACGCGAGTGACCGATGCGCGCGACCGGCTCGGCGAGGACGAGCTTGGTGAGCGTGTCGAGCCGTTCGGAGAGGTCGGAGACTACGATGCTCATGCGCCAAACCTCTCTTTGAGCGCAAGGTGCGCAGCGTACAGCTCGTTTTTGCTGTAGGTGTTGTTCTCGTCCTTGAGGAGCATTTTGATGGCGTCCTTGGCCGTGCAGTCACTGCGCACCATGCAGTCGACGAGCAGCGCCTCAGGCGAGGTGATGTGCTCGACCTCGCGCAGGCGGTAGTCATCGCAGACCTCGACAATGAGGGCATATTCGCCCTTTTCGTAGGTCTCTTTGGCGATGAGCTGAGCCTTGACCTCCTCGGGCGTGCCGCGGAAGGTCATCTCGTGGAGCTTTGTCATGTCGTTGCAGAGGCACAGGCGCAGCTGCGCGTTTTCCTCGATGAAGAAGTCGATGACGCTCATGATGCGCTTGGGAGATTCGTAAAAGGCGTAGGTCGCGGTGTCGCCCTTGCGCATCATCATCAGCACGCGGCGGCGGTCGGCCGTCTCGCGCGGGAAAAAGCCATAGAAGAAAAAGGTCGAGAGGTCAAAGCCCGAGATCGATAGCGCGTTGACCGCGGCGCAGCAGCCGGGCACGCCGACGACGCGAATGCCGTTTTCGACCGCGGCGCGGATGAGCTCGTTGCCGGGGTCGGAGATGCAGGGCGTGCCCGCGTCGGTGATGACGGCGATGTCCTTGCCGGAGGCGAGCTGCTCGATGAACCACTTCGCCTTGCCGTATTCGTTGAACTTGTGGTTGGCGCTCAGACTGTTGCCGCGGATGCCGAGCTTGTTGAGCAGCACCACGCTGCGGCGGGTGTCCTCGGCGGCGATAATGTCGGCGCTGGACAAAATCTCACGGCCGCGCTCGGACATGTCGCGCGAGTTGCCGATGGGCGTTGCGACGATGTAAAGGGTGCCGGTCGTCTTTTGCTCGTCCATAATATCCTCCAAAAGCAAAAATTTCTCATTATGAAAACAGTATAGCCTATTTTGCCCGGCCTTGCAAGGCGCGCGGGGGCAGGAATTTCATTTGCTTTTTGGCCCCGCCACGGTATAATGAAGGGACTACGGACGAAATGAGGAGAGAATCCATGAAATACAGAACATGGCGCTTGGGCGCATTCGCCTGTGCCGCAGCGATGCTCGTCACGACCGGCGCGCAGGCGCTGAGCGTGGACGAAGCGCGCGAAATTTTGCAGCGCGGCTACGTCGATACCCTGCCGCGCGCGGCGGCGGACGCAAAGACGCTCGACGAGCTCTTTTCCTACACGGATGAGTACACCTACTACATGACGGCCGAGCAGTACGCGGCCTTCCTCAAGACCGTGGAGGGCGAGCAGAGCTTTCCCGGCATCGGCGCGCAGATCGTCTACGGAGAGAGCGGCATCGAGATCGTCTCGCTGCTGCCGGGCGGCGGCGCGGAGAAGGCGGGGCTTTCCGCCGGGGACATCATCACCGCCATCGACGGAGAGCAGTGCGTGCCCGGCACGGCGGAGGCGCGCGAAAAGCTCCTCGGCGACGAGGGCACGCAGGTGAAGCTGACGGTCCTGCGAAAGGATGGCAGCGAGAAGGAATTTACCGTTACGCGCACGCTCGTCACGCAGACGAACACGACGGTGCGCGTGTCGGACGGCGTGGGCTATATCGACTGCGGGAGCTTCGGCTCGCAGACGGGGACGTATTTTGAAACCGGCATCAGGGAAAACGACGGCGCGGTGCGCGCCTGGGTCGTGGACCTGCGCGGCAACGGCGGGGGGCTGACCTCCTCGGCGGTCACGGCGCTGGGGGCCTTTGCGGGAAAGGACGGCCTTGTCTCCCTCGTGGACCGCGAAGGCAATACGCTCCCCGAGCGCTATGAGGGCGCGGACCTGACGGACAAGCCCGCCATCGTGCTGATGGACGGCGGCAGCGCCAGCGCGTCGGAGCTGTTGGCGGGCGGCATTCTGGGGACGGACAGCGGCATCGTCGTCGGCGAGCGCAGCTACGGCAAGGGCGTTGCGCAGACCGTGTACGACGGGACGAACTGCCCGTACCTGACGGACGA
This sequence comes from bacterium, assembly GCA_037343695.1. Taxonomy (GTDB): domain Bacteria; phylum Bacillota; class Clostridia; order Oscillospirales; family Oscillospiraceae; genus Hominicoprocola. Next base: position 14,724 of record JAYABH010000034.1, read on the forward strand.
CGCCGTCAAGGTGACGGCGTACCGCTTTTACTGCGCGGGCGGCAACACGACCGACCGCATCGGCGTGCTCCCGACGCTCTATATCCCGCAGGGCAGCACGGCGATGGCCGCGCAGCTGCTCGCGGGCGAAAAAACTTCAGACGGCGCGTATCTGCGCCTGACGCTGAACGGCTTCGACTTTTATGTGAGCATTGAGAAGGCGAAGGAGCAGCCGCTGGCGCTCGACGCCATCCTGCGTGCGCTCGCGCCGGACATGACGCTCTACTGGGGCAAAAACGGCGCGGAGGAGCGCGTCACGAGCGCGCAGGCGCGCGAAAGGTGCGGCATGGCGGACGCGAGCCGCGACTTTGCCGACGTTTCCACCAGCGATTACGCGGACGAGATCAACACGCTCGCGGCGTACCGCATCGTGTTCGGCGACGGGGGACGCTTCCGCCCGGACGACACGATGACGCGCGCGGAGGTCTGCGCGCTGCTGGCGCAGGCGCTGGACGTTTATTCGAAGGCAGACGGGTACTTTACCGACGTGCCGAAGGGCAGCTGGTACGCTTCCTCCGTGAACGCGATGGCGTCGCTCGGGCTCGTGACGGGTGTGGGCGGCGGAAAATTCGCGCCGGACGCGACAATGACGCAGGAGGAATTCATCACGGTGCTGGGCCGCTTCGTCGAATTTCTGAATCTGGACGCGAGAGCGTATCTCGACGAGCACCCGCTGGCTGTTTTGCAGCCGCTTGCACAGTATCAGGGCTTTTCGCCCTGGGCCATCCGAAGTGTGGACCTTCTGACAAATTCCGTGACGGACGAAAACGGCAGCGCGGTGAGCATGTTCTGCACGGATTTAGACGGCATCGCGCCGAAGGAGCCGATCCTGCGCGGGCAGGCGGCGGCAGCGCTGTGCAATGCCCTGCGCGCGGCGGGCGCGCTCAAATACTGAGATGTGGTACGTATATATGCTCGCGTGCGCGGACGGCTCGCTCTACACCGGCATTGCAACAGATGTGGATAAGCGCTTTGCCGCGCACAAAAGCGGGCGCGGGGCGAAGTATACAAGGTCGCACCCGCCCGTCGCGGTCGTGTACCGCGAAGCGTGCGGCGACAAGAGCGCGGCGCTGCGGCGGGAAGCCGCCATCAAGAAGCTGCCGCGCGCGGAAAAGCTGAAGCTGACGGAGGAAATAAGCCATGCGTGAAACGGAGATCAACCGCGATCTTGCGCGGACGATGCTGCCCGCGCGCAAGCGCGACGGGCACAAGGGAGATTTCGGCAAGCTCCTGGTCCTGGGCGGGAGCGTGGGCTATACGGGCGCGCCGTACCTCGCCGCGAGCGCGGCGGAGCATTCGGGCTGCGGGCTCGTCTATCTCGGCGTGCCGCAGAGCTTCCCCCTGCCGGAGCAGGACGGGAAGCTCTGCGGCGTGTCGCTGGACGCGATGCGCGATAAGCTCAAAACCTGCGATGTGGTGGCGCTCGGGCCGGGTCTTGGGCGCGGGAAGGAGACGGAAAAGCTCGTCCACGCGCTTTTGCGGCAGGCGCCGCAGCCGCTGGTGCTGGACGCCGACGGCCTGAACGCATTGCAGGGCTGCGCGGAACGGCTTCTGGACCGGCGCGGGCGCGTGACGCTCCTGACGCCGCACGACGGCGAATTTGCCCGTCTGAGCGGACGGACGCTCGAAGAGCTTAACTCGCCCGACCGCGCGGACTACGCCTGTGAATTCGCGGAGAGGTACGGCTGCTGCCTGGTGCTCAAGGGGCACCAGACGCTCATCGCCCTGCCGGACGGGACGCTTTTGCGCAACACGACGGGCTGCTCCGCGCTTTCAAAGGGCGGCAGCGGCGACGTGCTGACGGGGCTGATCGCGTCGCTCCTCTGTCAAGGGGCGGGCGCGAGGGAAGCCGCGGCGCTCGGCGTATGGCTCCACGGCCGCGCGGGCGAGGTGCTGGAGGAGAAAATAACGGCCTACTGCGCGGACCCGCTCCTGCTCATCGGGCAGGGTCTGCCGGCGGCCTTCCGGGAACTGTGCGAATAAAGAAAGGAAATAAACGAATGGAGACGATCAAGGGGAAATTTGTCACGCCGGAGCAGGCCGTGCTGGCTGTGCGCGACGGCGACTGGGTGGATTACGGCTTCGGCGCGGGCTTCCCGGAATTGCTGGACAAGGCGCTCGCCGCGCGCAAGGGTAAGGTGAAGGATGTGAAGGTGCGCGGCGGGCTTGTCATCCGCCCGCGCATCGAGGTCGTGGAATCCGACCCCGAGCAGGAGAGCTTTTCCTACTACAGCTGGCACATCGGCGACTACGAGCGCAAGCTCCAGTCGCGCGGGCTGGTGCAGTTTCTGCCCGTGGCGCTGCGATACCTGCCGTACCTCTACCGCGACAAGCACATCCGCTGCGACGTAGCCTTCGTGCCGGTGTCGCGCCCGGATGAGGACGGGTACTGCGGGCTCGGCATCTCGAACTTCGCCTGGCGGACAATCTTTGAAAGCGCCCGCACGGTCATCTTCGAGATCAACGAGCGCTATCCGCGTTTGCAGGGCGTGGACGGCTCGCACCGCGTGCACCTGAACGAGGCGGACTACATCGTCGAGGGTAAGCACGAGCCACTGCCCGTGCGCTCCTACCGCGCGCCGAGCGAGACGGACATCGCCATCGCAAAGCTCGTGGTGGACGAGATCCCCGACGGGGCGGTGCTGTCGCTCGGCGTGGGCGGCGTGCCGTACACGGTGGCGCGGATGCTGGCGGAGTCGGATAAGAAAGACCTCGGCTGCCACACGGGGACCATCTCGGACGCGTTCCTCGAGCTTTACAAGGCGGGCAAGCTGACGGGCGCGCACAAGGAGCTCGACACGGCCCTTGCGAGCTGGAACCTCGCGATGGGCTCGCAGGCGCTTTACGACTGGCTCGACGCAGAGCCGGACATGTTCCGCCCCGGCGACCTGGACTACATCCACTCGGTCGAGCGCATCGGGCGGCTCAGCAACGTCATCAGCATCAACGGCGGCGTGCAGCTTGACCTGATGGGGCAGGAGAACGCCGAGAGCGCGGGCACGCGCCAGCTCTCGGGCGTCGGCGGGCAGATGGACTTTCTCGAGGGCGCGTTCCGTTCGAAAGGCGGCAAGGGTTTTATCTGCATCAACTCCTCGCGCGTGACGAAGGACGGCGAGCGCAAGAGCAACATCCTGCCGGTCATCCCCGGCGGCAGCACGGTCTCCGCCCCGCGCACGATGATCGACTACGTGGCGACGGAGTACGGCGTGGTGCGCCTTGCGGGAAAATCCCTGCGCGAGCGCGCACGGGCCATGGCCTCCATCGCGCACCCGGACTTCCGGGAAGAGCTTGAAAAGTACGCATCGGAGCACTCTTTTAAGAGAAATGAAAAATGAAAAAAGAGGACCGTTTCCATCGGAAACGGTCCTCTTTTTATGCTGTGATTACTTCTTGCCGGGGATGCGGTTGGGATCATCCGCGTGCTTGACGACAAGGCTCGTCAGCGCGAACAGGGCCAGCGCGTTGGGGATGACCATGAGGTTGTTGAACATGTCGCTCAGCTCCCAGACGAGGTCGTTGGACATCATCGTGCCGAGGAAGATGAACACGAGCGCGAGGACGGTGTAGACCACGGTGCTCTTCTTGCCGAAGAGGTAGGCAACGTTGATCTTGCCGAAGAGGTTCCAGCTCAGGATCGTGGAGAACGCGAAGAAGAACAGGCACACCGCGACGAACATGTTGCCCGCGCTCTCGCCGAAGACGACGCCGAAAGCGGTCTGGGCGAGGTTGGCCTTGCCGAGCGTAGTGCTGGCCGCGGCAGCGCCGCAGTCGTGGAGGGGGCCGCCCTCGGTGTAGAGGGTGGAGATGATGACGAGGGCGTTGAGCGTGAGGACGACGAAGGTGTCGATGAACACGCCGATCATGGCGACGACGCCCTGATCATGCGGGCAGTTGACATTCGCGAGGGCGTGGGCGTGCGGGGTGGAGCCCATACCGGCCTCGTTGGAGAACAGGCCGCGCTTGGCACCCTGGGAGATGGCGATCTTGAGGGCCGCGCCCACGCCGCCGCCGATGATGGCGTTGGGGGCGAAAGCATACTTGAAGATCATGCCGAAGGTGGCGGGGACATACTTGATGCGAACGATCAGGACGATCAGACCGCCGGCGAGGAAGATGGCCGCCATGATGGGGACGATCTTCTCGGTGACGGAGGCGAGACGCTGCACGCCGCCGAGGAAGATGAACGCGCAGATCGCGACGAGCACGATGCCGACGATCCAGGAGGGAACGCCGAAGGCGGTCTGCATCGTGGAGCCGATGGAGTTGGACTGGACCATGCAGCCGAAGAAGCCGAGGGCCAGAATGATGGCGACGGCGAAGAAGCCGGCAAGGAACTTACCGAAGCCGCCCTTGAACGCGCGGGTGATGTAGTACACGGGGCCGCCCTTGACGTTGCCGTCCTTTTCGACGATGCGGGTCTCCTGGGCGAGCGTCGCTTCGGCGTAGATCGTGGCCATGCCGAGGAAGGCGATCAGCCACATCCAGAAGATCGCGCCGGGGCCGCCGGTGAGGATCGCGCCGGACGCGCCGACGATGTTGCCCGTGCCGACCTGGGCGGCGATGGCGGTGGCGAGCGCCTGGAACGAGCTCATGCCGCTGTCATGCTTGCCGCCGCGCAGCGACAGGTTGCCGAACACGCTGTTCCAGCCCTCTTTGAAGCAGCGGAGCTGAACGAAGCGGGTCTTGATGGAGTACCACAGGCCCACGCCGATGAGCAGGAACACGAGAATGTAGTTGCTGAGGTAGGTGTTGATGTTGCTTACGATGGGAAACAATGCGGCTTCGATGGATTCAAACATAGCTCTCTCTCCTAAAAACACAAAGAAGTTGCCGACACGAAGATCAGCAACTCCGGAGAGACATTTCGTCGAGCGGTCCTTTGAAAACAGCGCGGTGCGTTTGTCTGCTTTCTCTGTCCCTTTGCCTGAGAGATTCGGCTCCTTTCGGCCTTGCACCTTCGGCACTCAATTCAATGAGTTCTCCAGAGTTTCCTCGGCCTCCGGTTTGCGCAGATCCCGGGAGCGTCATTGGTAGATATTCGTTTGTTTCAGCATCAAAAGGGTAACACGCCGCCGGAAAGAAGTCAAGTTGTACAAGGCTTCCAAAAGCGACAAAGATTTCGTATAAAGATTATGCAAAGTGATGATAAACTTTTAAAAAAGTAATGAATGGAAGCGGAGAGCGCAAAAAGAAAAGCAAACTGCGGAAAAAGCCTTGATAAAGAAAGCAAATACAGAAAAATTTTCAGTCCGCACGGGAGGGAGACTGCATTTTTTCGAGCAGGTCCTGCGCGAAGCGCTGCGTGGCGGCGCTGGGCGGCACGTTGCGCAGCATGCACAGGTCCACGCTGCGCGGCGGGATGGAAAAGGAGGTCGAAAGCTCGCGGATCTCGCCGCGGTCAAGCTCGCTGCGCACGAATTCGCGCGTGACGCCCGCCACGCCGAAGCCGATCTTCGCAAGATCGACGAGCAGGCTGCGCGCGCCCAGCTCGATCTCGGGCGTGAGCTTCACGCCGCGCTGGAGGAAGTACTTTTCAAGATACGTGCGCGAGGAGGCCTTGCGCTCGAGCAGGATGAGCGGGAAGGCGGCGATCTCCCCGGGCGTGTAGGAGCGGTCAAAATCGCAGGGATAGTCCGGCGCGGCGACGAAGCACGCGTGCGTCTCAAGGCAGGGGACGTGGTCGAGATCGTCCGCGTCGGCGGGGGTGCTGGCAAAGGCGATATCGACCTTTCCCGCGCGCAGAAGGCCGAGGACCTTGTAGCTGCGGCCGCTGATGATGCGGATGTGGATGTTGGGATAGCGGCGGTGGAACGCGTCGAGGTGCGGCAGCAGGAACTGGCTCGTCACGGTGTCGCTCGCGCCGAGCACGAGCGTGCCGGCCTGGAGCGTGCGCGTCTGCTGGAGCTTGTCCTCGCCGGTCTCGAGAAGGCCCATGGCGCTGCGGACATATTCAAATAAGAGCCGCCCGTCCTCGGTGAGCGTGACGCCGCGCGGCGAGCGCAGAAAAAGCCGCGTGCCGAGCTGCTGCTCGAGCTGCTTGACGCTCTGGCTGACGGCGGACTGCGAAAGGTAGAGATTCTCCGCTGCCAGGGAAATATTCCCGGCCTCGGCGACCTCGCGGAAGACGCGGTAAAGCTCCAGCTTGACCATTTGGCAAACCCTCCTGATCTTAAACCATAAGAATGATTTATATTTATTATCAAAAAACGATGCTTTACTTATCCCTATACCGTGATTATAATACTAAACTGTATGACTTTGCAAGAGCGCCTTGTGCGCTGACTATAAAATAAAAAGGAGATCAAGATGAGAACGATCGGAACTGTCGTGCGCGGCGTGCGCGCACCCATCATCCGCGAGGGAGATAACATTGCTGAGGTCGCTGCCGCTTCCGTGATGGAAGCGTGGAAGGAAGCGGGCATCGAGCCGCGCGACCGCGACGTCGTCGCCGTGACGGAATCCGTCGTGGCGCGTGCGCAGGGCAACTACGCAACGCTCGACCAGATCGCGAAAGACGTGCGCGAAAAGACCGGCGGCGGCACCGTGGGCGTCGCGTTCCCCATCCTGAGCCGCAACCGCTTCTCCCTGCTGCTGCGCGGCATGGCGATGGGCTGCAAGAAGATCGTGCTGCTGCTCTCCTACCCCTCTGACGAGGTGGGCAACGGCCTTGTCGACTGGGACAAGCTCGACGAGGCGGGCGTCGACCCGTACAGCGATGTTCTGACGCTCGAACAATTCCGCAAGAAATTCGGCGCGGCGGTGCACCCGTTCACGGGCGTCGACTACATCGACTTCTACTCCGGCATCATCACCGACGCCGGCGCTGAGGTCGAGGTCATCTTCGGCAATCGCGTGCAGACGCTGTGCGACTACACCGACGCCGTCATCACCTGCGACATCCACACCCGCGCGCGCAGCAAGCGCCTGCTCAAGGCCGCGGGCGCGAAGGTCGTGCTGGGGCTCGATGATCTGCTCACGAAGAGCGTGGACGGCAGCGGCTATAACGCAGAGTACGGCCTGCTCGGCTCCAACAAGGCGACCGAGGAGACGGTCAAGCTCTTCCCGCGCGACTGCATGGCCGTTGCCGAGGAACTGAGCGAGCGGCTCAGCAAGGCCAGCGGCAAGCGCATCGAGGCCATGGTCTACGGCGACGGCGCGTTCAAAGACCCCGTCGGCAAGATCTGGGAGCTGGCCGACCCCGTCGTTTCTCCGGGCTACACCAAGGGCCTGATCGGCACGCCGAACGAGCTCAAGCTCAAGTACCTTGCCGACAACGACTTCGGCGATCTCAAGGGCGAGGCGCTCAAGGAAGCCATCGAGGAGCGCATCCGCGAAAAGACGGACGAGAGCCTTGTCGGCAACATGGTGTCCGAGGGCACGACGCCCCGCCGCCTGACGGACCTGATCGGCTCGCTCTGCGACCTGACGAGCGGCAGCGGCGACAAGGGCACGCCCATCGTCTACATTCAGGGCTATTTCGACAACTATTCCAACGACTAAGACAAGGAAAAATGAAAAAGCACCGCGGCTCTGAGAGCTGCGGTGCTTTTTTGCGGCATTTTAAGTTAATCTGCGCGCTTTGCGGTCTTTTCGAGCGCGTCGGCGACGGGGGAGAGCCAGCTGCCCTCGAAATCCTCGATGCGGCCCTCGTCCGTGAGCGCGGCGAGCGCGGGATCGATGGGCATCTG
>JAYABH010000035.1:0-28515 GCA_037343695.1 bacterium
TAGGCCGAAAGGTGGAGGTTATAGAGCACCAGCTCCCTGCCGTTTTCCATCGGGATGCGGCTGACGGAGTAGCAGCGGTCCAGGTCGACGAGCTTCATGATGCCCGTCTCGATCGGCAGCGAACGGCGCACGGCGGATGAGATCGGGTGACGTGAGAGCGTCACGATACCGGACTGGTTCGCGCCGTGGGGGTTAATAAGAGGATAGAAGAGGTACGGGCTGTCGTAATTCTGCGCGAATACCTTGTTAAATTCGCTGTTCCCCATCACATCGTCGAGATAAGCGTCCTCTCCGATGTGCCAGCTGCGCGTGCCGTAGATATCGACCTCCTGAAAGAGCGCAAAGTCGGGCGAAAGGTCCTTGACGAGCGAGACCTCGCCGCGCATATTCTCATCAACGGCCTGCCTGCTGCGGGCGCGGCTCTCCTTGCCGCCGTCCATGAAGAAGCTGTAATCGTCGCTGTAAGCGCCGAAGCCTACGTTCGCGGATGAGACGCGATAGGTCACATCTGTTTGCGGCGCATCCTCCATCGGTGCAGCAGATGCGGCATCGCAGTGCGCTATGCTGAGCGTCTGCATATCCTCCACGCGGTAGTAGGCGGCAAAGACATAGATGACATAGGCGAGCACGATCAAAACGAGCGCCAGCAGGACATAGAGCGCGATCTTGAGCGGTTTTTTCATAAAAAGGCTCCTTTCCGGGACAGGTGATATTGCTCCCATTCTGCCACAAAATGCCGGGGAAAGCAAGGCAAAAAGAAGTTGACGCGTTGGGGCAAAGCGGCTATACTGAAAATGCAGTAATATTGCTCCGCGCCCCGCCGCTGTCACCACGCTTCCCCCATTGCGCATACGATGAAGCAGAAATGTGCTTTGTGGGAGGGAACGCGATGTGTGAGCTCTATGTGGAGGGCGGAGAGCGCCTGTACGGAGAACTTGAGATACAAGGCTCGAAAAACAGCGTGCTGCCGATTTTGGCGGCGACGCTTTTGTGCGCCGACACCTGCGTGATCGAAAACTGCCCCCGGCTGCGGGACGTGGACGCGTCCGTCGCCATTTTGCGGCACCTGGGCTGCTGCACGCACTGGGAGGGCGGCGCGCTCGTGGTGGACACGGCGCACATGGACCGCTGCGCCGTGCCGGACGCGCTGATGCGCGAGATGCGCTCGTCGGTCATCTTCCTCGGCGCGATTTTGGCGCGCTGTCAGGAAGCGGTCATCTGCTATCCCGGCGGATGCGAGTTGGGGCCGCGGCCCATCGACCTGCACCTCGGCGCGCTGCGCGCGCTGGGCGCGGAGATCGCCGAGCGCGGCGGAGAGCTCCGGTGCCGGGGCAAAGCGCTCCTCGGCAGCGACATTTACCTTCCCATGCCGAGCGTGGGAGCGACGGAGAACGCCATCCTCTGCGCCTGCGGCGCGGACGGCGTGACGACGGTCTACAACGCCGCGCGCGAGCCGGAGATCGTCGATCTTCAGAATTTTATCAACGCCATGGGCGGCAATATCCGCGGCGCGGGCGGCTCGATCATCACGGTCGAGGGCGGGCGCGCGCTGCACGGCGGGACCTACCGCGTCATTGCCGACCGCATCGTTGGGGCGACGTATCTCTGCGCCGCTGCCTGCTGCGGGGGCGAGGTGAGACTTCGCGGCGTGGACCCACGGCCGCTTTCGACCGTTTCCGGCGCGCTGAGCGAGGCGGGCTGCACCGTGAAAAGCGGGGAGAACGAGGTGCTCCTCCAGAGCGGCGGCAGGCTTCGCTCCATCCGGCCCGTGCGCACCGCGCCCTATCCGGGCTTTCCGACGGACGCGCAGCCCGTGCTGATGGCGGCGCTGCTGCAAAGCGAAGGCAGCACCGTTTTTGTAGAGAATATATTCGAAAACCGATACCGCCATGTCGACGAGCTTGCGCGCATGGGCGCGGAGATCCGCGTCGCGGGCCGCGTGGCCGTGGTGACGGGGCGCGAACGCCTGCACGGCGCGCGCGTCAAGTGCACGGACCTGCGCGCGGGCGCGGCGCTCGTGATCGCGGGGCTGCAGGCGAGCGGGCTGACGCGCGTTGAGCGCGTGGAGCACATCGACCGGGGCTATGAGAGCATCGAGCGCGACCTCTGCGCGCTGGGCGCGCACATCCGGCGGGAAGCGGCTACATAAGGACAATAAAGGCAGGACAATTATGGCAGCAAAGCGAAGAAACAGACGGCGCAGGCGGGGAAGAGCGTCTTTCCCGCTCCGGCTTTTGAGCCTTGTGGTCGTGGCCGCGGCGATCGTCGGCGCGCTGACGATGTTCTTCCGCATCGACACGATCGTGGTGGAGGGCAACGAGCGCTACACGCAAGAGCAGATCATCGAAGCGGCCGGGGTGCAGAAGGAGCAGAACCTTGTGCTGATGAACAAATACAACGTTAAGCAGGCGATCTTCGACCAGCTCCCGTATGTGGAGACGGTGGTCGTGAACCGCAAATACCCGGATACGCTCATTTTAACGGTGACAGAGTGCACGGCGTCCGCCGCGCTCTCTGGCGCGGGAACGACATGGCTCATGAGCGACGAAGGCAAGCTCCTCGAGCGCGTATCTCAGGTTCCGCAGGGCTGCGTTAAGGTGACGGGCTGCGAGCTCGTCGAGCCCGCGGTGGGCGCGCAGGCGGCGTTCTCCAACGAGGATTCCTATAAGTTCGACCGCCTGCTCACGCTGCTGCGCGCGGCGGAGGATAAGCAGCTGCTCTCCATGATCGGCTCGGTCGAGCTGGGCGACGGCACGGCCATCACGCTCACGTATCTGGACCGCTTCACGGTGCTCATGCCGTGGGACGCGGACCTTGCCTACAAGCTCGAAAATCTGCGCACGGTGGTGGATGTGCTCGAAAACAACGAGACGGGCACGATCAACCTGATGACCGACGGCAAGGCGAGCTTCATCCCCGACTGAGCGGGCGCGGGTATACATAAAAAAGTTTCCCCGAAATGGCGGATTGCTATTGACCCCGCGCGCAAACCGTAATACAATGACTAAGATAGCAGATACCCTGATATTACAGCGTCCGCGGCGTCGGGCGCTTGCCCATACAACAGATTTGCAGGAGGAACCGACATGGCATTCGGATTGGAAACCGGCCCCGAAAACGTAGTGAAGATCAAGGTCATCGGCGTTGGCGGCGGCGGCAACAACGTGGTCAACCGCATGGTGCGCACCGGTGCGCGCGGTGTGGATTTTGTCGCAGTGAACACGGATAAGCAGGCGCTCAACGTATCCGCCGCAACTTATAAAATTCAGATCGGCGAGAAGCTGACGCACGGCCAGGGCGCGGGCTCCGACCCCGAGGTCGGCCGCAAGAGCGCCGAAGAGAGCCGCAATCAGATCGCCAAGGCGCTCGAGGACACCGACATGGTGTTCATCACCGCCGGTATGGGCGGCGGCACCGGCACGGGCGGCGCGCCCATCGTGGCCGAGATCGCGCGCGAGGCGGGCATTCTGACCGTCGGCGTCGTGACGAAGCCCTTCGGCTTTGAAGGCCGCCGCCGCATGACGCAGGCGGAAGCAGGCATCGAGGAGCTCAAGACCAAGGTCGATTCGCTCGTCATCATCCCGAACGAGCGTCTCAAGCACGCGACCGACCAGAAGATCACCTTTGCCAACGCCTTCGAGATCGCAGACGACGTGCTGCGCCAGGCGGTGCAGAGCATTTCCGACCTCATCCGCGACACAGGCTTCATCAACCTCGACTTTGCCGACGTGACCGCCATCATGAAGGACGCGGGCCTTGCCCACATGGGCGTCGGCCGCGCCGCCGGCAAGAACAAGGCCGAGGAGGCCGCACGCATGGCCATTTCCTCCCCGCTGCTGGAAACGTCCATCAACGGCGCGCACGGCGTGCTCATCAACGTTACCGGCTCGATGGACATCGGGCTCGACGAGGTTGAGCAGGCGGCGTCCCTCGTGCAGGAGGCCGTGCATCCCGACGCGCTCACCATCTTCGGCGCCACGTTCGACGAAACGCTCGACGATGAGATCCGCGTCACCGTTATCGCCACGGGCTTCGACAAGGCCCCCGGCGCGATCGACTTCAACAAGGAGAAGGCCGCCGGAAAGACCGGCGTGCCCGAGGGAGGACTGTCCCCGCTCGACTTCGACAAGGAAAAGGCCGAGGAAGCCGCCAAGCACGAGGACGAGCCCGACCCGTTCGAGGATATCTTCAAGATCTTCAACCGCGAGCATTGAGAAAAATATGGTAAAATTCCGCAGACTTTGGTCTGCGGAATTTTTTTATCCCCGCAGCCGCGGCATTTTCAAAAGCGCGATGCCAGCGCATCAAAATTTTGCACCTTTTAATTTTACCCGAAGCGCAGAAAGTAAATGCGCCGGACGAGAAAAAAGAAAAATCCGGCAAAACGCGGGGCGCGGGCAGACCGGGCGCGCACGGTCCGTCCGCCGCTCCGCGAACTTTCAGAAGGGGTGAGAGAATGAATGGAACGCATCGCACAAAACGGCGCGCCGCCGCGCTTTTGCTGGGATTTTTTGCCGCGGCGATGCTCTCTGCCGTTCCCGCGCGGGCGGCTGCGGCGCCCGTGCGCGAGCTGGTCCCCGTGGGACAGCCGGTCGGCGTGAAGCTCTTTTCCGACGGCGTGCTCGTCATCGGCCTGTCCGACGGCGAAAACGCCGCAAAGCAGTGCGGCCTGAAAGAGGGCGACATCATCACGGCGGTCGGCGGCGAGAGCCTGGACACCATCGAGCAGCTGCGCGCCTGCCTGAACGCAAACGGCGCAGCCGAAGCGGCGCTGACCGTCAAACGCGGCAGCCGCACCCTCACGCTGGAGGCCTCGCCGCAGCGGGATGAGAGCGGGGAATACCGCCTCGGCGCGTGGGTGCGCGACAGCATGGCGGGCATCGGCACGATGACCTTTTACGACCCGCAAAGCGGTGTGTTCGGCGCGCTGGGCCACGGCGTGACCGACGTGGACACCGGGCAGCTGCTGCCGCTCGACCACGGCAGCATCATGGACGCGTCCGTCAAGGCTGTGAAAAAGGGCGAGCGCGCCGCACCGGGCGAGCTCAAGGGCGACTTTGACCTCACGCGCGACAGCGGCACGCTCTATGCCAATACCGACTGCGGAATTTTCGGCACGCTGAACGCTTCGGACGCCGCAAAGCTCACCGGCAGGGCCTGTCCGCTCGCGCAGCGAAGCGAGGTCAGGGAAGGACCCGCCGCGATCCTCACGACGGTGAGCGGGAACGAGACGAAGGAATACGCCATCGAGATCGAAAAGGTCTATTCCTCCTCCGCAAGCTCGCGCAATCTCCTGCTGCGCGTGACGGACGAGGCGCTGCTCGCGCAGACGGGCGGCGTGGTGCAGGGCATGAGCGGCAGCGCCATTTTGCAGGACGGGAAGCTCGTCGGCGCGGTGACGCATGTGCTCGTGGACGATCCGACAAGAGGATACGGCATTTTCATTGAAAATATGCTTTCCGCGGCGGGATTGCCGATGGAGGACGGATAAAAGCGTTGATTCTGACGGAAACGTTAAGAGATTGCTAAAATGGCCAAAATAGAGGAATAAAACGCAAAAATCCTGTATCTTTTCGACAAAGTCTGCTTGAAAACGATGTCCGATTATGTTAGCTTAAAGCCATAGCAGAACGAAGACGTCATATTTTGCTGTGTGCCGCAGGGAGCGGTAATTATTGAGTGAAAAGGACGGGATGACATGGAGAACAGGATCACAGTGGTGCTGGCAGACGCGAATGAGGAGCTTCGCGCTGCCATGGAGCAGGCGATCAGGTCTGCGGGCGAGTTTGACGTGCTGGGCAGCGCCGGCGACGGACCGTCGGCGCTGCAGCTGCTGGAAACGCACGATCCGCAGCTGCTCGTGATGGACCTGCTGCTGCCGGGACTGGATGGATTCGGCCTGCTCGAGCAGGCGGCCAAGGCGAAGCTGCAAATGAAAACGATCATCGTCTCGGCGCTCTACCGCGACCAGGTCGTGACGCAGGCGATGAACAAGGGCGTTTCCTTCTTTATGCCCAAGCCCTGCGAAATGAACTCGCTGCTCGAGCGGATGCGCCAGGCGGTGAACGACGGCGCGGAGAGCACGGAGGACGACTTTCAATGGCTCGAGCGGGAAGTGACCGCCGTGATCCACGAGGTCGGCGTGCCCGCGCACATCAAGGGCTATCAGTACGTGCGCGAGGCGATCGTCATCGCGGTGCAGGATATGGACGTGATCAACGCCGTGACGAAGGTCCTCTATCCGGAGGTCGCGCGCCGCTACAGCACCACGCCCTCGCGCGTGGAGCGCGCCGTGCGCCATGCGATCGAGGTCGCGTGGGACCGCGGCGACCTGGAAACGCTCCAGCGCTACTTCGGCTACACGGTGTCGAACACAAAGGGAAAGCCGACCAACAGCGAGTTCATCGCCATGATCGCCGACCGCATCCGTTTACAACGTAAGATCAGAAAGGCGTAAAAAGACCGCCCCGCGCTGTCGCGGGGCGGCTTTTTTACTTTTCTTCTTTCTTTTTCATGCGGCGCTCGATGCTGCGCAGGCCGAGCAGGCACAGCCAGGAAACGGCAGCGAGCAGCAGCGAACCGGCCGCATATCCCTGTTTCTTTTTCATTGCAGGCTCCTTTTACGTGTCGCTTTCGCGCAGGACGACCTCCGCCGTGTAGCGCTTGCCGCCGCGCTCATAGGTGAGCGTCAGCGTCTCGCCCGCTTCGTGGCGGCGGCGCACCCGCAGAAGGTCGGTGGATTTTGTCAGCGTTTCGCCGTCCGCCGTCAGGAGGAGGTCCTCCTTCTGGATGCCGGCTTCGTCGCCCGGACCGCCGGGCGTGACCTCGACCACGCGCAGCGCGGTCTCGCCGCTGTCAAGCGTGACGGGCGTGGTCTGCACCGAGATGCCGATCATCACCTCGCCGCGGATCTCGCCGTAGGCGATGAGGTCGTTGATCATATAGGCCGTGGAGGAGATGGGAATGGCGAAGCCGAGACCCTCCACGCTCGTGGTGGAGGACGAGCCCATCTTCATCGTGTTGATGCCCACGACCTGCCCGTAGACGTTGATGAGCGGGCCGCCGGAGTTGCCGTTGTTGAGCGCGGCGTTGGTCTGGATGAGCGTCATCGTCACGCCGTCCACGGCCACGTCGCGGTTGATGGCGGAGACGATGCCGTCGGTCAGCGTGCCGCGCAGCTCAACGCCCAGCGGGTTGCCGATGGCATAGACGGGATCGCCGACGCTCAGCGCGTCGGAATCGCCGAACTCCGCGGCGGGAAGGCCGCTCACGTCGATCTTGATGACGGCAAGGTCCTTCTCCTCGTCAAGGCCCAGAAGCCGCGCGCGGTAGTCCTCGCCCGTGTCGAGCACGACGTAGCACTCCGAGCCGCCCGCGATGACGTGGGCGTTGGTGAGCACATAGCCGTCCTCGGTGAAGATGACGCCGGTGCCGACCATGGCGCTGCCGTCGTCCATGCCGGTGAGCACCGTGACGGTGGAGGGGTTGACCTTCTGGTAGATCTCCTGAATGGTCAGCGCCTCGCCGTGGCCCTCGTTGTAGCGGAGCTTGACCTTGTCGGTGTTGGGCAGGCGCTTGATGGTCGTCTCGCCGTGGGAATCGCTTTCGTAGTAGCCGGAATCGTCCCGGTGCTCGAAGCGGTCGTCGTCATAGGAATGGTAGCGGTCGAACACGCCGTTGTACCACAGCGCGGTGACAGCGCCGCTGAGCACGGCGAGCACGAGCATGCAGACGAGAAAGATCGTAAGGCCCCGCCGCTTCTTCCTGCGGACCGGGGGCGCGGCGGCGCGCCGCCTGCCCGGAAGGGGCGTCGGCTGCACGTAGCGCTCCACGATGGGCGTGACGCTCGCTTCGTAGCGCAGCACGACCTCCTGCGGCGCGGCGGGCTGAAGGGCAAGGGTTTCGTTAGACTGGTCCATGATGCTTGTTCTCCTGCTTACTGTGGGGTCAGACCGCCCGCCAGCGTGACGGTGAAGGTGAAGGTGGTCACGCCGTTTTCGCTGGTCACGGCAATGTGCTCTTTGTGCTGGTCGAGGATGGTCTTGACCACGTAGAGCCCGAGACCCACGCCGTCCTTATCCTCGGAGCGGGACTTGTCGCTCTTGTGGAAGCGCTCGAACAGCAGCGGGATCTCCTCGGCGGGGATGGTGTTGCCCTCGTTGCGCACGGAGACGAGCGCCTTGCCGTTGAGCGTCGTCACGCCCAGATAGAGCGCCGAGCCCGCGCGGGCGAATTTCGTCGCGTTTTCGAGCAGGTTGTAGATGACCTGCGTGATGAGGTCGTTGTCGCCAAGGACCATGATGCTGCCGTCGGGAATGTCGGCGTCCACGTCGAGCCCGCGGTCGGTGATCTTCTTTTCCATCGAGATGAGCACGCGGCGCATGCTCTCGCACACGTCGAAGGGCGCCTTGCTGCGCGTCAGGTCGCGCGACTGGAGCTGCGAGACCTCGAGCATCCGGCGCACGAGACGCGAGAGCCGCCGCGCTTCGTCGGAGATGATGCGCAGGTACTGCTTTTCCTGCTCGGGCGGGATCGTGCCGTCGAGGATGCCGTCGGTATAGCCGGCGATGGTCGTCATCGGGGTCTTGAGCTCGTGGGAGACGTTCGCGATGAACTCGCGGCGCTGCCGCTCGGTCTCCTGCAGGGAGTCGGCCATGTTGTTGAACGACTCGGCAAGCTCGGCGATCTCGGTCACGCCCTCGTAGTTGTGCATGCGCACGTCGAAATTGCCGTCGGCAAAGCGGCGCGTGGCCTCGGCCATTTCGTGAATGGGGCGCGACTGGCGCATGCTGACCCACGCGCTTACGACGAACGAAAGCAGCAGCACCGTCACCGCCGTCATGAAGAACATGCCGATGAACGTGCGCCACATGGTCGTCAGCGCCCGCGCGCCGGTCACGGCCAGAACGAAGCCGACCGTCGCGCCGCCCGATTCGATGGGCACGCCGACGGCGAAATGCGTTTCCTCATAGATGCCGCCGAGCGTCGTGCGCACGGCGTAGGAATCGCCGCTCATCGCGCCCTGGACCACATCCTGCGGCAGCGTGAGCACGCGGTTAGCGAGCGTGGTGTCGGTCGTGAGCAGCAGGTCGCCGTCCGCGTTGCAGATGAGAAACTGCGCGTCCGTCACGTTCGAGGCAAAGTCGGCCAGCTCGCGAAGCCCCGTGAGCGAGCCGCTTTCCATATAGGATGAGATCATGTTCGAAACGACCGTCGCCTTGCTCTGCATCTGCTCGCTGCGCTCGTCGATAGCGTAGGAATACGTCAGGGCGAAGAAGGCGCTGCCAAGCAGCGCGAGCGTCAGCATCACGACGCTCGCTGTGAGCATGAAGTTCTGCCAGTAGATCGTCAGGCAGCGGGTCTTGAGCTTACCGGTCCAGCCCTTTTTCTGCTTTTTCTCTTTCTTTTCTTTCTTTTCTTCTGCCATGGGAAATTACTTCACTTCAAATTTGTATCCGACGCCCCAGACGGTCTTGAGCGCCCACTGATCGCTGACATTTTCGACCTTTTCGCGCAGACGCTTGACGTGCACATCCACCGTGCGCGAGTCGCCGAAGTAGTCGAAGCCCCACACCTCGTCGAGCAGCTGGTTGCGCGTGTAGACGCGGTTGGGCGTCGCGGCCAGATGGTAGAGAAGCTCGAGCTCCTTGGGCGGCGTGTCGATCTTCTTGCCGTCCACGATCAGCTCGTAGGAATCAAGGTCGATGACGAGCTTGTCGAAAACAAGGCGCTTGCGCGTATCCTCGGGGATCTCGCTGCGGCGCAGCACGGCGTTGATGCGCGCGAGCAGCTCCTTCATCTCAAAGGGCTTGACGACGTAGTCGTCCGCGCCCATCTCAAGGCCGTGGATGCGGTCGTTGACCTCGCCCTTGGCGGTGAGCATGATGATCGGGCACTTGGACGTCTCGCGGATCTTGGCGCATACGCCCCAGCCGTCGAGCACGGGGAGCATCACGTCGAGCAGCACAAGGTCAGGCTCCTGCGCCTTGAATTCCTCGACCGCCTTGCCGCCGTCGGCGGCGATGCGGACGTCGAAGCCCTCCTTGTCGAGATACATTTTAATGAGGTTCGAGATGTTGTTATCGTCTTCCACAACAAGAATATTGCGTGCCATGCCGTTTTCCTTTTCGCACAAGCGTGCGCCTTTCTTCCGTGATTCGTTGTTTATCGTTATTATACGCGATATCGCGCGCTTTTCCTGAACTTTTTGTTAAGATACGCCGCCGGCCGTAAGCTCGTTGAGCGCGGCGATCGGATTGCCCGAGGCGTGCAGCCGGGTGAGCAGCGCGCTCCAGTTGTCCTGCGCGGCAGTGTCGCTGCCGAGCAGCACGGCGCAGCCGCCGCCGTGCGTCTGACGCAGGATGCTGCTCACGGTCCGCGAGACGGAAAGCTCGCTGCCGCTCAGGTCGAGGTCAAAGACGATGGGGCAGTAGCCCGCGTCAGACGCGGCGCGCAGGGCTTCGTCGGAAGCGTTTTCCAGCACGACAAGGCGCGTTTTGCAGTTGCACGCGGCCCAGAGCGCGTTGTTCGCGCGCTCGATGGCGCTGACGGTCCGCCCGCCGCCGGAAGCGTCGATCCGGAGCGCGACGGCGCTGCCGCCGACCGTCAGGCGGCGCAGAAGGTCGCCCGATCTTTCAATCTGCTGCTCGGTGAAAAGGAAGGTCGCGCGGCCGCCGACGCTCTCAAGCGAGGAAAGCAGCGCGAGCGAGGTCTCCTCGTCCGTCACGGCGACGGCGAGGGACACGCGGTCGGTCTCCGTGTCGGTGCTGGGCACGGGGGTGTCGTCCGGCTCGAGCGCATCGGAGTGCGCCTTGCTGTATTCGCTGTAGCGCTGGGCCATGGGCGCGGCGGCCGCTTCGATGAATTTCGCGTCCGAGAGCACGACCGCGTCGCTCTTGATGCGAACAAGGTAGCCGTAGGAAATGCGCGTGTAGCTGTAGTCGAGCGAGAAAAACTGCGTCACAAGATCGACGGGCAGGAACACCACGTCCCCGCGCACGATGGCGGAGCCGCCGTACTGCTGCCCGGACTGGTCGCTCACCGTGCCGGTGGAGAGGTCAAAGGTGAGCGCGCTGCCCTGGCGGTAGACGACCACGGTCTGCTTGTCGCGGCTGCGGGAGTAGAACACGCCGAGATCGCTGCCGGAGATGGCGGTGCTCGAAAAATAGAGCCGCCCGCCGGACCAGAAGGGCATCGTGTCGTCGCTCAGGCTCAGCAGCTGGTCGTTGACAGCGGTGAAATACACCGTCGTGTCCGCGAGCGTCGGCTGCGAGACGAGCGCGCCGAGAAGCAGGACCGTCAGCAGCAGGCAGAAAAGCCGCTTGCATTTCATTTCCGTCACCTCCCTTGCTTTATCGTGCCATTATAGCAATTTTTCGCGCGCTTTGCAATATCTCTCCGCTATGCCGCGTCGTCATAGCCGACGCTCGTGCCGGAAAAATAGTGCTGCACGATCTCCTCGGCGCTGTACCCTTCCTTGGCCAGCGCGTTCGCGCCGTACTGGCTCATGCCGACGCCGTGGCCGTAGCCCGTGACGTGGAAGGTGAGGGTGCTGCCGCTCGTCTCCACGGTGAACGACGGCGAGCGCAGCGAGAGCACCGTGCGCAGGTCGTTGCCGCGCATTTTGACGCCGCCGACCGTCACGGAGGCGACATAGTCCGAGTCGTTTCGCACGATGTCGCGCACCCAGGTGCTCACGTCGCCGGAGAGATCGGCGGCGGGATAGACGCTCTGCACGAGCGACTTGAACTCCTCGGCGGAAAACGTCGCGGTCGAGTAGTAATTCGGCACGAGCTCCTCGTTTTCGGGGCTGTCGACCTTTTGAAGGTAGGGGAGGTCGTTCATCCACACGTCGCCCGCGCCCTGCGTGCTGCCGTCGGCGGACGAGAAAAACACCGCGAGGATGGGCACGCCGTCGTAGAGGATGACCTCGCCGTCCGTTTCGCTCACGGCGCGCGCGAGCTTTTCTTCATAGTAAACGGCCATGCCGCCCCAGTTTGCCGCGGCCTGTTCGGCGCTCAGATACGCCTTGCAGCAGGTGTGGTCATCGCAGGCGTCGGCGTCGGGGTGGTTGGCGCTGCCGCCGCCGCGGATGCGGTAGAGCGTGTAGGTCCGCGCGGCGATGGCCTGCGCCTTGAGCGCTTCCTCCTCGAACGAGGCGGGCATCTCCGCGCGCAGCACGCCGAGAAGGTAGGTGCCCATGTCCATTTCCTGCACCTCGCCCTGGATGAGGACGCGCAGCGTGCGCGCGCTGTCGCGCTCGCCGGGGGATATGGGCTCGCCCGCAGCCTGGGGCGTGCCGTCGTCAGACGGCGCGGGCGCGTCGTCGAAGCGTCCGGCCGCCGCCCAGGCGAGGATCCAGATCAGGCCGATGAGCAGAACGGTGATGCGAAGCAGGTGTTTCAAAGCGTGTCCCTCCTTACGGCCAAAGGCCGCTGTCAGAAAGTGTGGTATCGAGAGTGTATGCGCGCCCTGTCCGCAAAATGATGAATGGACAAACGGGGCGAGGTGTGCTATCATTATCTATTATCAGTTTCGACCGCGCCGGAGAAGGCGCGGTATGCTATGGAAGAAGAAAGGGTTCGATGTTGTGAAGATCGTTCATTGGGTTTTGGCGGCGTTGTTTTCCGCGGCGGCGGCGCTGCTGCGCATCCGCCTGATCGCCACCGGATTTGACGAAAACGGCCTGCCCACGGCCATGAATATCGATACGCTGGCGCTGCCGGTGCTGCTGGTGCTCGCGGCGGGGGTGATGGTCCTGCTTGCGCGAAGACTTCCCGCCCAGCGCGAGCTGTGCGCGGGGATGGACCTCTACTTTGACTATGACCGGTCCGTCTTTTCGGTGATGCTGATGGTGGTGGGCAGCTTTGCGCTGATCGCCTCGGCGGTGTATTCGCTCGTTTTCTCGCAGCGCTCGGCATCGGCGCTCATCCTGCCGGTGTTTCTCGCGGCGGGGGCGGTGTGCCTGATCTGGGCGACGGCGGCGCTGCGCCGCGGGACGGAGTTCCCCGGCGTGATCCTGCTCGTGCCGGTGTGCGCGATGGTGCTGACGCTGATCCTCTTCTACCGCGATCACGCGGCGGACCCCGTCCTGCGCCACTATTACGTCGAAACGCTGGCGCTCGCGGCGCTGACGGTGCTGCTGCTCGAGTTCGCGGCCTTCGCGTTCCGCGGCGGCGCGCCGCGCATCCTCATGCTGGTCAGCGCGATGAGCATCATCCTCTGCGCCGCGGCCATCGCGGCTCGTCCCGCGCTGGGGAGCATCCTCTTCTACGCGGGCGGCATCTGCCTTGCGGCGGGCATCGGCGCGGCGGCGGATTTCGACCCCTGAAAAATGCACAGAATGGAAAAAGGACGCCTCACGGCGTCCTTTTTCTTATAAGATGGAAGATTGGATGAAAAGAAGCTATTGTCTCTTGCAAGTATTAAGATAAAGGACGCATGTTAACAAAGTTCGGGGGAAAGTGTTACAAAAGTATTAAATGAACCGGATGTTATGTGAACGATTTGTGAGCAGATTTGTAATCACCGCAGCGTGCGGAAAAAATCCGCCAGCACGGCGCGGCACTCGTCTTTCAGAATGCCGCCCACGAGCGCGGGGCGGAAGGGAAAGCGCTCCATGAAAAGATTCAGCACGCCGCCGCAGGCGCCCATGGCTTCATCGCGCGCGCCGTAATAGACGCGCGGGATGCGCGCATTGACGATCGCGCCCGCGCACATGGGGCAGGGCTCGAGCGTCACATAGAGCGCGCAGCCGTCCAGCCGCCAGGAGCGAAGACGTTCGTTCGCCTGCGCGATGGCTTCCATCTCAGCGTGAGACGAAGTGCGCTGCAGCTCCTCGCGCCGGTTGCGCCCGCGGCCGACGATCTCGCCGTCCTTCACGATGACGCAGCCGACAGGGACCTCGCCCTCTCTCGCCGCTTCGCGCGCCAGTGCGAGCGCTTCGCGCATATAATCTTCGTGGTCCATCGCGTATCTCCTTGTTTGAAAGACGGAATAATTGCCCATAATTTCCATACACTTGAACCGTAACCGGATGAGGAGGGCAACAACATGCGAAAGGCTGATCTGCTGCGCCGCGAGGTCGCGCGCGATGCGTCGATGCAGGAACTGTTCAGCGAGCTGAGCGAGACGCGCTTTGCGCTCTCGCAGGCCTACGACCGCTTCAACGCCGTCTGCGAGCCGGAGCTCGTGGACTCCTGCGTGTATGAGATCAACGCGGTCCTCTCGCGCTATAACTACCTGCTGCGCCAGATCAAGGCGCGCGGCGGCGAAGCGCAGTGCAGGACATGCACGGAGGGGGTGGCCACATGGGAATAGCGGACAAGACGCTCCTTGTGCTGCTCGCGGCGTTCGCGCTGCTGGCGGTGTTCAGACTCTTTTCAGCGCCGCTGAAGATCGCGGGAAAGCTCCTCATCAACACGCTGCTGGGCTTTGCGCTGCTGGGACTTCTGAACGTGACGGGCCTTTTATCCCGCCTTGCGCTGGGGTGGAACCTCTTCAACGCGCTCGTTATCGCGATCCTCGGTGTGCCGGGCCTTGCCCTGCTGATCCTGCTGCGGCTGATCTTTATTTAATGTACATAGGCCCGCGCAGCGAATATTCTCAGGGAAGTGACTTTGTCACTTTCCTGAATTTGTATCCCATCCGTAGAGCGGGTAGCGCTGCATCGCGCCGAAGAGCTTCTGCTTGAGGTCGGGGTAGCGCTCGGAGAGCGACTCGATGAGCTCCTTGACCTCCTGCCGGCGCGTTTCGCCGTTGGCGGGGCAGGGGTTGTGCACGACGGGAAGATTCAGCCGCTGCGCGGCCCGGCGCACCTGCTGCTCCTTGACGTAGAGCAGCGGGCGGATCTGCGTCACGTCCGTGCGGCTCAAGTACGTCACCGGCTGGAAGCAGCCGATGCGCCCCTCGAAAAGAAGGTTCATCAAAAGCGTTTCCACCGCATCGTCGTAGTGGTGGCCGAGCGCGATGGTCTTGATGCCGTGCTCGTTCATCGCCGTCGAGAGCGCGCCGCGGCGGAGCTTGGCGCACAGCGAGCAGGGATTTTTTTCCTTGCGCTCCAAAAAGACAATCTCGTAGATCGGCACGTCCACGCGGATGTACTCGACGCCGAGCGTATCGCAGTAGTCGGCCACGGCGTCAAAGCTCATACCCGGCACGCCGGTCTCGACCGTGATGGCCGCGACCTTGAACGGCTTCTGGTAAAAGTGGGACAGGCGCGCGAGCGCGGTGAGCGTGACGAGCGAATCCTTGCCGCCGGAGACGCCGACAGCGACCGTCTCGCCCGCATGGATCATGTCATAGTCCGCGACGCAGCGGCGCACGAGCCCTAAAATTTCCTGCATAAGTCCTGCTCCTTGAAGAGTGAAAAAGAATTTGATTTTGCGATTTGAGAATTCGGGAGATAATCGAAGAAAAACGAAGCATTTGCGAGCATTGCCTGCGATAAATTAAAATGGTGTTGACATTCCCGCGCGGGGATGCTATAAATAAACTCGTTCCGATTTTACCAAGGGACAAGAAAAATGTAAAGCACAAGCTTTCATTCATAGATCAATATGGAGGAAACACACCATGTCCACTTTTATGGCGAACAAGGGCAACATCGAGCGTAAGTGGTACGTCATCGATGCTGCCGGCAAGCCCATGGGCAAGACCGCCGTTGCTGCGGCTGATCTGCTCCGCGGCAAGCGCAAAGTCACCTACACCCCGCACGCCGACTGCGGCGACAACGTCATCATCATCAACGCTTCCAAGGCCATCCTCACCGGCAACAAGATGGAGCAGAAGTACTATCGTACGCACTCCGGCTGGATCGGCGGTCTGAAGGAGACCAAGTATCGCATCCTCATGCAGGAGAAGCCCGAGCTTGCGATGCGCGTGGCTGTGCGCGGCATGATGCCCCGCAACACCGTGACCAAGGACTCCCTGAAGCGCCTGCACATCTACGCTGGTGACACCCACGAGCAGCAGGCCCAGAAGCCCGAAGCCTACGAAGTCTAAGGAGGAAGAGAAGAATGTATCAGTCCAAGAAGCCTTATCTGTACGGCACCGGCCGTAGAAAGTCCTCCGTCGCCCGCGTTCACCTCTTCCAGAACGGCACCGGCTCCATCACCATCAACGGCCGCGACATCGATGAGTATTTCGGTCTCGAGACCCTGAAGATGGCCGTTCGTCAGCCCCTCGCCGCGACCGAGGAGCTCGGCAAGGTCGATATCGTTGCCACCGTTGAAGGCGGCGGCGTTTCCGGTCAGGCCGGCGCGCTGCGCCACGGCGTTGCCCGCGCCCTGCTGCTGGTCAACCCCGAGTATCGCACCGTCCTCAAGAAGGCCGGTTTTCTGACCCGCGATCCTCGTATGAAGGAGCGCAAGAAGTACGGTCTCAAGGCCGCCCGTCGCGCACCGCAGTTCTCCAAGCGTTAATCGTTCGCTTATCTTTTGCACAGGCTTCTGCTTCGGCAGGGGCCTGTGTTTTTTTGGAACTGAGGTGTCCTCGCGGCATAGCCGCTGCGGTCGGCGGCTGAAAATGTGCCGCAGGCACATTTTCTTAACGCCCCGACAGTTCTCCAAGCGTTAATCGAACACTTTGGGAATTTGCAAAGCTCTCTGCGAAAGCAGGGAGCTTTGTTTTTTGGAAACCGGGCTGGTCCTCGCGGGGCTTTCTTGACAAGCGGTGCCGGGGCCGGTATAATGCCCATAAGAGTTAGATACAACTAACTAAAAACGGAAAAGGAGATCACCGCCATGAAGGATGAAGCGCTGCCCATCGACCGCAGCTGTCATGTGCTCTATTCGAAGCCCTGCAAGCAGCAGATCCGGGAGAAGATCGCCCGGCATTACCCGGCGGACCGGCGCGAAGCGGTCTGGGAGCGCGTGCAGGAGAAATACGTCGAATTTCTCTCCGACTGGCGCACGGACCTCGGCGGGGAGAAGAATTTCCACAACGGCGCGGGCGGCAATTACGACTGCGTCGCGCTGATGGCGTACTATGTCGTCTGCAAGGACGTGACGAGCCTTGCGGAGATCGAGGAGATGGAGGGCGAGCTGTTTTTGCCGTCGTTCCGGAAGCTCAACAAGCTCAAATTTATCGATATCAACAAGCCGTTTTTCAAAAGGCTCCTGCACTTCGCGTTCCGGAACGCGAAAAAGCAGTGCGACAGGTGGGGCGACTTCAAGATGAACATCGCGCCGTTCGACCCGGACAAGCCCATCTACTACGAATTCACCGAATGCCCCACGGCGGAATTCGCCAAAAAGCACGACCTGCTCGAGGTCATGCCCGCGCTCTGCAACCCGGACTTTGCCGGCATGGAGCTCATCCACGCGCGGCTTATCCGTAAAACGACCTGCTCGAACGGCTGCAAGTGCGACTATACCATCTGCGGCGACAAGGACCCCTACTGCAAGGCGCACCCCGAGTACCGCGACGAGCAGGGCTACCGCAGGAACCGCTGAAACGATCAAAAAAAGGACCTGTGCCGCGGCACAGGTCCTTTTGCTTATTCGGTGATCTCATGCTCCTCAGCGGCCTTGATGCGCTGGTACATGTCCTGCATCTGACGGTCGATCTCGGCGATCTTGTCCGCGCAGGCGTACATCTCCTCGTTGATGCCCGCGGGGAGTTTGGACTTGTCCGCCTTGTAGCGGATGTCGTGCTCAAGGCTTGCCCAGAAGTCCATGGCGATTGTGCGGATCTGGATCTCGGCCACGACGTACTCCGTGCGGTCGGAAAGGTAGACCGGCACGCGGATGTCCATGTGCAGTGAGCGGTAGCCGTTGTAGTTGGGCGTTTTGATGTAGTCCTGCGTTTTCACGATCTCCACGTCCGTCTGCCGCGCGAGCATCTCGGCGACGCGGTAGACGTCGTCAATGTAGCTGCACACCACGCGCACGCCCGCGATGTCGTTCACGTTTTTGCGTGCGGATTCGATGGTCACGGGCAGGCCCTTTTTTAAGAGCTTCGCCACGATGCTGTCCTGCGACTTGACGCGCCCCTCGATGTGGTGGATGGGATTTCGGGCGTAGAGCATATTGAACTCGTTGTTGAGAATGGAGAATTTGAGCGAGAGCTGCTTGACGGCGGAATCGTAGAGATTGCGCATCACCAGAAAATCATGCGGGTCCTCGCAGAGCTTCGGACCGTTCAGCGTTCGATTCATTTCAGGACCTCCCGTTCCGTTCGTTGTTTTGTATAGAATAAAGTATAGCAGAAAACCGCCGCGCCGCCAAGAGCAAATCCGAAACCTTAACGGCGGCGAAAGGAAGCGGCAGACGAAAGTCTGCCGCTCCCTTTTCCTTTTTTCGTCCTGCCGTTCAGATCACGACTGCGCCATGCGCTCGAGCAGCTGGAAGGCTTCCTCGAGCTTTGGGTCGATGTGGTCCGTCTGCAAAGCCTCGCGCACGCAGCCTTCGATGTGCGCGCGCATGATCTGCTGGTTGGCGCTTTTGAGCAGCGACTGCGTGGCGAGCAGCTGGTTGGAGATGTCCACGCAGTAGCGGTCGTCGTCGATCATCTGCAAAATGCCGTCCAGCTGGCCGCGCGCGATCTTGAGCTTGCGGCGGACGGAATCATGATCGGCTCTCATGCCCTTAGCGGATGGAGACGGCCTGATAGCCCGCCCCGTCCACAGCGGCCTTGAGCGCCGCGTCCGTCACGCTCCCGTCAGTGCGGACGGTCGCGGATTTGCTGTCGAGATCGACCGTTGCTTCCTGCACGCCCGGAACGGCGGCGAGCGCCGTCTGCACGTGGTTGACGCAGTGCATGCAGGCCATGCCTTCAATGCTGATGACTTTTTCCATGTTCGTTTCTCCTTTTTCGCTTGCTGTATTTTCCTTGCTTGCTATCTCCACTCCGCTATCCGACGGAGAAGAAACCGGTTTGGCCGCTGCCGTGTGCTTTGCCTTGAACCAGCGCAGGCGCAGCGCGTTGCTCACCACGAACACCGAGCTGAAGCTCATCGCGAGCGCGCCGAGCATCGGGTTCATCTTGAGCTGGAAGGCGGGGTAGAACACGCCCGCCGCGATGGGAATGCCGATGGCGTTGTAGAAGAACGCCCAGAAGAGGTTTTCCTTGATGTTGCGGATGACCGCGCGGCTCAACTGCACGGCGGTCGAGACGTCGAGAAGGTCACTGCGCATCAGCACAATATCCGCCGACTCGATGGCGACGTCTGTACCGGCGCCGATGGCAATGCCGACGTCTGCGCTCGCAAGGGCGGGCGCATCGTTGATGCCGTCGCCGACCATGGCGACCTTCTTGCCGCCCTCCTGTAAGCGGCGGATCTCGCGTTCCTTATCCTGCGGCAGCACCTCGGCCACGACGCGGTCCACGCCGACCTGACGGCGGATGGCCTCGGCGGTCTTGGCGTTGTCGCCCGTGAGCATGACGACTTCAATGCCCATGCTCGAGAGCTCGGCGATGGCCTGCGCGCTCGTGGGCTTGACGACATCGGCTACGGCGATGAGGCCGATGAGCTTGCCGTCCAGCGCAAAGTAGAGCGGCGTCTTGCCGTCCTCAGCCAGCGCTTCGCCTTGTGCGAGCAGCTCACTGTTTTCGATGCGGTTTGCTTCCATCATGCGGCGGTTGCCGGCAAGGCAGAGCTGGCCCTCGACCTCGCCGCGGATGCCCTGACCGGGGATCTGCTCAAATTTGTCGACGGACAGGAACGTGAGCGATTCCTTCTCCGCCTCGGCCACGATGGCCTCAGAAAGCGGATGCTCGGAGAGCTTTTCGAGCGACGCGGCGACGGAGAGAAGTTTGTCCCTGCCGATGCCGCCGTCGACGACGTCGGTGACGACGGGCTTGCCCTGCGTGATGGTGCCGGTCTTGTCGAGCACGACGGTGTTGACGCTGTGCGTCGTCTCAAGCGCTTCGGCAGACTTGATGAGGATGCCGTTCACCGCGCCGCGGCCCGTGCCGACCATGATGGCCGTGGGCGTTGCAAGGCCCAGCGCGCAGGGGCAGCTGATGACCAGCACCGAAATGCCGATGGAGAGCGAGAACTCCACGCTGTGCCCCGTCAGGAGCCATACGGCCGTCGCGATGACGGCGATCGTGATGACCACGGGGACAAACACGCCGCTCACCTTGTCGGCGAGCTTGGCGATGGGGGCCTTGGAGCTCGTGGCTTCGTCTACGAGACGCACGATCTGGGAAAGGGCGGTGTCGTCGCCGACCTTCGTCGCGCGCATTTTGAAATAGCCGGATTTGTTGATCGTCGCGCCGATGACGCTGTCTCCCGCCTGCTTTTCAACGGGGATGCTCTCGCCCGTCAGCGCGGATTCATCGACCGAGGACGTGCCCTCGAGCACCACGCCGTCCACGGGGATGCTCTCGCCCGCCTTGACGATCAGCACGTCGCCGAGCTGGACCTCCTCGACGGGGATGACGCTCTCCGCGCCGCCGCGCTCGACCGTCGCGGTCTTGGGCGCAAGGTCCATGAGCTTCGTGATCGCGTCGGAGGTCTTGCCCTTGGCGCGCGCCTCCATGGTCTTGCCCATGGTGATGAGCGTCAGGATCGTACCGGCGGACTCGAAGTACAGCTCCATCATATAGGTGTGCACCGTGTCCATGTCCATCTGGCCGAAGCCGATGCCGATCTTATAGATGGCATAGATGCCGTAGATGATGGCGGCGCTGGAACCGAGGGCGATGAGCGAATCCATGTTCGGCGAGCGCTGCCACAGCGTCTTAAAGCCGACAATGTAGTACTGGCGGTTGATATAGACGATGGGGAGCAGCAGCAAAAACTGCGTGAACGCGAAGGTCATCGCGTTCTCCATGCCGAGGAAGCATGATGGCAGCGGCCAGCCTATCATGTGCCCCATCGAGAGGTAGAAGAGGGGGATGGTGAAGATAAGCGAGAGGGCAAGGCGCTTTTTCATACCGCTGTAGGCCTTCTGCGCGGCGCTGGCGCCGCCCTTTTCCGCATCCTTCGCGGCGGGGGCGCTGCCGGGCTTTGCGTGCAGGGACGCACCGTAGCCCGCCTTTTCGACCGCGGCGATGATCTGCGCGGACGAGAGCTGCGTTTCGTCGTATTCCACGACCATGCTGTTTTTCAGCAGGTTGACCGCGACCTGCTGCGCGCCGGGCTGCCTGGAAACAGCCTTTTCCACGCGGCTCGAGCAGGCGGCGCAGCTCATGCCGGTCACGTCATAGGCTTCCTTTTTCAACTTGGTTCCTCCTTTGGAAAAATACAATACCCCAGAGGGGTATCTTTTATTTACCCACAGTATAAGTCGGAAATTGACGAATTGCAAGCCCCTTTCCGAAATTCTGCCGTTTGGGACAAACGTCCGCCCGAACGGGCGAAGAGAGCTGTGCACAAGGCAGATATTGTCCGGTACCGGGGCGCTGGACAGTATCCGCCTCTTATGATAAACTGGCAGTACGATTTTTATGAATAACGGGTGAAAAATGAAGCGAAAGCATATTGTGAAATGGCTGCTCGCCGCGCTGGGCGCATATCTTCTGTATGCGGTGCTGACGGCGGTCCTTGTTCCGCTGCCGCAGAAGGAAGCGGCAGGCGAGCTGTGGGAACGGTACGAGAGCCGGCTGAGCACGGATGCAGTACAGGAGCGTGTGATGTGCATTGAAAGCGCGGATGACGCGCTGCTCCGCCGCCTTCAGCTCATCGGGAGCGCGGACGAGGAACTGATCTTTTCAACCTTCGATCTGCGCGCGGACGGCAGCGGACAAGACGTGATGGCCGCGCTTTACGATGCCGCGCAGCGCGGCGTGAGGGTGCGCGTTATTGTGGACGGGCTGAACGGCTTTCTGCATCTGCAGGGGAGCGGCGTCCTTCGCGCGCTCGCGGCGGAGGAAAACGTCGAGGTGCGCTTTTATGATCCCATCGATCTCCTGCGTCCGTGGAAGCTCAACTATCGCCTGCACGACAAGTACATTATGGCTGACGGGAAGCGCTATATTCTCGGCGGGCGGAACACGAATGATCTGTTCCTCGGTTCGTATCAGGAGGAGCAGAACGTCGACCGGGATGTGCTGGTCGTGTCGGACGGCGGAGAGAACAGCTCGGCAGCCCAGCTTGCGGCGTATTTTGAAAATGTCTGGTCGCAGCCGGAGAACCGGCGGATCGAAGGACGGGCGTCCGCGCAGGATGGCGCGCTGCGCGAGCGCTATGCGGCGCTTTGCGCGGCATATGGAGAGACATTGCGTGCGGTCGATTGGGAGGCGGAAACCACGGCGGTCGAACGGGTGAGCCTTCTGAGCGGTTCGCCGCGTGCGGAGAATAAAGCGCCCGAGCTGTGGGACACGCTCGTCCGCCTGATGGCGCAGGGAGAGGATATCCTGCTGCAAACGCCGTATATCATCTGCAATGATAAAATGTACGACGATCTCAGGCAGCTTGCGGACATGCGGCAGCTGCGGGTACTGACGAATGCGGTCGAAAACGGCGCAAACCCGAGCGGCTGCTCGGACTATCTGCGGGAAAAGAAAACGATCCTTTCCTGTGGGCTTGACGTCTACGAGGTCATTTGCGGCCAGTCGCTGCATACAAAGACGATTTTGATCGGCGATGAGCTGAGCCTTGTCGGCTCGTTCAATGCCGATATGCGCAGCGCCTATCTTGATACGGAGCTTATGCTCGTCATCGAGAGCGGGGAGGTCAACGCATTTCTGCGCCGGGAAAGCGAAGCATACATCGCGCGCAGCCGCCTTGCCCTGCACGACGGCGGCGTGGAATACGGCGCGCAGTTTGAAGAGGCGGCGCTGCCGTGGAGAAAACGGGCGCTGTATGGGACGCTGAGCGTCATTTTGCATCCTGTGCGGCATTTGCTGTAAGAGGGGCGTCAATTGCGGTGGAAAAACCATGAAAGAGAAGCGGATTTTGGCGCGATTTCCGCTTTTTCGCCTTGCAAAAAACAGCGCGGTTTGCTATAGTTATCATACGTATGAGATCCGTAATCGTGGAGACAGAGGATAAGAAGAAAGGAAGATCGTTATGATTTATACGACCGAAGTGCAGAATATGTGCCCCGTCGCGAAGGGCGCATATCACGGCCCGGCCCCGATCCCCGAAGAGGGCAAGTGGGTGCAGGCCAAGCAGATCGCCGATATTTCCGGCTTTACCCACGGTATAGGCTGGTGCGCGCCCCAGCAGGGCGCCTGCAAGCTGACGCTCAACGTCAAGGAGGGCGTCATTCAGGAGGCGCTCATCGAGACCATCGGCTGCTCGGGCATGACCCATTCCGCAGCCATGGCGGCCGAGATCCTGATCGGCAAGACCATTCTCGAAGCGCTCAACACCGACCTTGTGTGCGACGCCATCAACACCGCCATGCGCGAGCTGTTCCTGCAGATCGTCTACGGCCGCACCCAGTCCGCCTTCTCTGAGGACGGCCTTGCTGTCGGCGCGTCCCTCGAGGACCTCGGCAAGGGCCTTCGCTCCCAGGTCGGCACGATGTTCGCCACCGCCGAAAAGGGCCCGCGTTACCTCGAGATGGCCGAGGGCTACTGCTCCCGCGTCGCGCTCAACAAGGAAAACGAGATCGTCGGCTACGAGTTCATCAACCTCGGCAAGATGATGGACTTCATCAAAAAGGGTATCGATGCGAACGAAGCGCTCGAAAAGGCCAAGGGTCACTATGGTCAGTGGGACAACGCTGCCAAGTACATCGACCCGCGTCAGGAATAAGGAAGGGAGGACGAAACAATGGCTTTATTTGAAAACTACGAGAGAAGAATCGACAAGATCAACGGCGTCCTCGCTCAGTACGGTATCTCTTCCGTCGAAGAGTGCCGCGAGATCTGCAAGGCCAAGGGCTTTGACCCGTATGAGATCGTCAAGGGCATCCAGCCCATCTGCTTTGAAAACGCCTGCTGGGCGTACACCGTCGGCGCGGCCATCGCCATCAAGTCCGGCGTGAAGTCCGCGGCCGAAGCCGCCAAGATGATCGGCGTGGGTCTTCAGTCCTTCTGCATCGACGGCTCCGTCGCCGAGGACCGCAAGGTCGGTCTGGGCCACGGCAACCTCGGTGCGATGCTGCTGTCCGACGAGTCGAAGTGCTTTGCCTTCCTCGCCGGTCACGAGTCCTTCGCCGCCGCTGAGGGCGCGATCGGCATCGTCCGCAACGCCAACAAGGCCCGCAAGGAGCCCCTGCGCGTCATCCTGAACGGTCTCGGCAAGGACGCCGCTCAGATCATCTCCCGCATCAACGGCTTCACCTATGTTCAGACCCAGTTCGACTACTTCACCGGCAAGCTGAACATCGTGCGCGAGATCCGCTACAGCGAGACCGAGCGCGCCGACGTGCGCTGCTACGGCGCTGACGACGTCCGCGAGGGCGTGGCCATCATGCATTCCGAGGGCGTGGACGTCTCCATCACCGGTAACTCCACCAACCCGACCCGCTTCCAGCACCCCGTCGCCGGCACCTACAAGAAAGAGTGCATCGAGCAGGGCAAGAAGTACTTCTCCGTCGCGTCCGGCGGCGGCACGGGCCGCACTCTGCACCCGGACAACATGGCCGCCGGCCCCGCGTCCTACGGCATGACCGACACCATGGGCCGCATGCACTCCGACGCGCAGTTCGCTGGCTCGTCCTCCGTGCCCGCGCACGTTGAGATGATGGGCTTCCTCGGCATGGGCAACAACCCCATGGTCGGCGCCACCGTCGCCGTGGCCGTCGCGGTCGCCGAGAGCCTGAAGTAAGAGGGAAAACCGCCGGTTTTGCCCTTCAAAGGTTCCAAAACCTGATTTTTCATCAAACATAAACAGGAAGCACATCCTTCGCACGAAAATGCGGAAGATGTGCTTCCTGTTTTGCGTATTTGGAGGGAAAAACCGTGAAGAAAATCAGGATGTGCTTCCCGAATGAGAAGACGTTCAGGGAAGGGTTCGGAGAGTATATTTTGGACTGTAAGGCCCGCAATCTGCGGGATGGAACAATCAACCATTATCAGGAATCCATGCATTGTATATCTTCTTTGCCATTTGATATGCAAGCATCTCTCTAAAAGTCACACAAGGGAACGAAAAGCGGGTACTTTTCACTCCCCTGTGTGCTTTTTTGCGCTTGCGATGTCATACACAGCACTTGATAACAGTGTTTACAGATTAGATGACACAAAGCTGTGCCATACACGCGCCGCAGCGTGTCAATAATGGCAACAAAATGAATGCTTTTTAATCTACCCTGTATAGAAGGCAGTGTGAATCGACGAAAAAATGAAAAAATTCCTGTGCAAAACGAATATACTTTGCAAAGTGCTTTTGACGTTCTGCGACAAAGTTTCCACTTTTCCGACGGAAAATAAAAAGTTGGCCCGCGTCTTGCTTATATATTTGCAAAGTACAGCGCGCTACTGTGATAAAACGGCGCGGCGAGGAGAGGAGTGTGCCATGGCCTGAACGTCTTTCTTTCGCATATTGGCGGAATGCCGCCGACCTTGTCGTGATTGCGGCAAACCGCATGAACGATCAAATAATGAATGAAAAGGAGAACAACATATGAAGCCCAATAAAAAGTATCTGTCCTTCTATTATGAGGATATCACGGAAGTGCCCGATTTTTACATTGACCCGAAGAAGACTGCTCTGCTGATCGTTGATATGCAGAAGCATTTCCTCCTAAAAGACGGCGAGGACGCAGAGGAACACAAGAAGAGCGGTACCTGGGAGAAATGGAAGCCGTACTTCGATCACGTGGAAAAGGTGACCATCCCCAACAACAAGCGTCTTATTGATGCCTGCCGCAAGCACGGCATTGAAGTGACCTACGGCCGCATTTGCAGCCTGAAGTCGGACGGTACGGACCGCGCAAGAGTGCAGAGCACCTTTGGCTGGAACAACATTCTCGTTCCCATCAACACGCCGAACGCCGCCATGGTGGATGAGCTTGCACCGTTGCCCGATGAGATCGTTGTGAACAAGACGACGGACTCCGTCAGCCTCGGCACGAACTACACGCAGCTCCTCCAGAACATGGGGATCGATACGGTCATCGTGACCGGTGTTGTGACCGACCAGTGCGTAGCCGGCACAATCCGCGTGCTTGCCGACCAGGGCTTCCGCATTTACTGCCCCGAGGATTGCTGTGCGGCAGGCTCAAAGGAGCTTCACGAGCAGGAGCTGCGCATCATGAACGTTATCTACTGCACGGTCTGCGAAACGGACGAGATCGTGGACTACATCAATACGCTGCCCGAGGTGTAATGAAGTAGGTGCGTACATCCGTCCCATCGCGGGATGGATGGCGCAGCGTTGCCGCTATCGAAATAAAAAGGAGGGAAAATATGTCAAGCAATTCTTTTAAAAAGGAACTGACGCTGTCACAGCTGATCGCTATGGCAGCGGGCGGCATGATCGCCGCATGGATGGTCGAAATTACCTACTGGTTTGAAATGTCGGGACCTGGATCTCTGATCTGCCTGATTGCGTGCGCCGTTATCATTTTCCCGCTTTGCCTGATCTATGCGGAAATGACCTCTACGCTTCCGTATGCAGGCGGCGAAAACATCTGGGCCTCAAATGCCTATGGCTGGAACTGCGGCTGGTTCGTGTTCTGGTTCATGTTTCTGCTGTATCTTTCCGCGATGCCGAACGTAACGATCGGTATTGCGACTATGATCAGCTATTTGGTCCCGCTGTCGTTCGCGCAGCTCAAGATCGTTTCTCTTGCGCTGATCACGATCTGGTTTGTGCTGGTCAACTTCAACATCAAGTACCTCGCCATCGCACAGAACGTGATGTTCTGGGGTACGCTGATCATTGCCATCATTGCCGACATCATCTTCATCCTCAGCGATCAGTGGAGCTTCAGCAATCTTTCTCCCTGGTTTCCAACCGGCGTGAGCGGCTTTGCGGTCGGCCTTGGCCTGCTGATGTTCAAATTCATCGGCTTTGACCTTGTCCCGCAGCTTGTGGAGGAATCCAATGTTCCCCACAAAAAGATCGTCTGGGCTTACATCGGCGCGATCATCTGCACGATCGGCGTGTATGGTATGGCGGTCATTGGCGTGGGCGGCATCCTGACGAGCGACGAGATCAAGACGATGGATATTGTTGATCCGCGCGTTGCGGATATGCTCGGCATGCACTGGCTGGCGATGGTCATCATCGTGATGGGCGCGCTGACCTGCGTCACTACGCTTTCCGGCTTCTGGCTGGCGGCCTCCCGCTCTCTCTACGGTGCCGCGCGTCAGCACCAGATCACTGGTATGCTCGACAAGGTGAACCGCTACGGTCAGCCTTGGGCGGCCAACATCGTGGTCTATATCTGCTCAATCTACTTCTGCCTGATGGCACCCGAGGCCTGGATCAACTACATTTTCACGATTACCGTCGGTGCCGCCGCGTTCGTCTATCTCTTCGTGGTGCTTTCGTTTATGAAGATGCGCCGTCTGCACCCCGAGTGGGAGCGTCCGTTCAAGGTGAAGCACTGGAAGTTCTGTGGAATTGAATCGCTCCTGTTTGTCATTTACGTTGTCTATCAGGCGATCATTGCAATGGACTTGCAGACGACGATCGCGCTGCTCATCTACTTTGCCATCGGCCTTGTGCTCTTCATTTATGCAAAGCTCATGCAGAAAAAGAATCCTGCGAAGTGGGAACCTATCATCCTTGACTATGACACATTGCATGCAATGAAGAAGGAACACGATGTACGCAAGAGTCAGGAATAACGTCCATTCCTTCTCAATACCGCATGAGCGGCGAATCCCCAAAAGCGCGAAGAAGTGGCAGGCAAAATGCCTGCCACTTCTTCGCGTACACGGCGCTGCTCGCGCCGCTTTTTTCTTTTCTCTCCGGTCTGCCGAGGCTACGCCCGGCCCCTATATATTGCGGTTCATATGGTGTTAATGGTTTAGCGGCAGTATTTTTCGATATAGGCGTTCTGGCACTTGATGATGATTTTGACGGCTTCCTCGCGGGAGAGGACGTCGCTGACGACGGTTTCCTTGCCCTCAAGGCTCTTGTAGACGCGGAAGAAGTGCTGGATCTCGTTTGCGACGTGGTTGGGCAGCTCGCTGATATCCTGATAGGTGTTGTAGGTCGGGTCCTCAAAGGGAATGGCGATGATCTTTTCGTCAAGGCTGCCGCTGTCCTCCATCGTGATAACGCCGATGGGGTAGCACTCCACAAGGCTCAGCGGGCGGATGCACTCCGAGCAGAGCACCAGAACGTCCAGCGGGTCTCCGTCGTCAGCCCAGGTGCGGGGGATGAAGCCGTAGTTCGCGGGATAGTGGGTGGAGGTGTAGAGGATGCGGTCCAGACGCAGCGCGCCGGTCTCCTTATCCATCTCGTATTTGTTTTTCGAGCCCTTTTCGATCTCAATGACGGCGAAAAAGTCCTCGGGGCGCACGCGCGCCGGTGCAATGTCATGCCAAAGATTCATAATGTGCTCCTTTTCTCTGCATGCGGTGGAATTGAAAATTGGAAACGCGCAGAAGAATACGCTTCTGCGCGTTTTCATTGATAGAATTTACTTGCTGCTCAGCTGCTCGTCGATGCTCTTCGCGCCGAGCTTGCCGGCGCCCATGGCGAGGATGACGGTG
>JAYABH010000036.1:0-22024 GCA_037343695.1 bacterium
CGTGATCTTGTCTTTATCAACTGGCGTACCGGGGAACCGGCGAAAAACAGTTCCTATGATACCCACCTTTACAAGCTATGCGACGAAGCAGGAATTGAAAAATTCTGTATGCACGCTTTACGCCATACTTACGCCACGAGGGCGATTGAAAGCGGTATGCAGCCGAAAGTTCTTCAAAAGCTGCTGGGTCATGCAAGCATAAAAACAACGATGGACAGATATGTCCATGTCACATCTGAATCCTTGGATCAGGCTGTGCGGTTATTTGAATCAAACAGGGTTTCCGATATAAAACTCCATGCGGAAATGGCGTAAAAATGGCGTAAACCGAAAACGCCGGATCGCGGAAACCCTTGATAAATCAAGACTTTTTAAGGAGATGTAGAGATATATGAAATTAGGTATCGTCGGACTGCCGAATGTGGGCAAGTCCACTTTGTTCAACGCCATCACCAACGCGGGCGCGGAGAGCGCCAACTATCCCTTCTGCACCATCGAGCCGAACGTCGGCATGGTGGCCGTCCCGGACGAGCGGCTCGACAAGCTCGCCGAGATGTACCACCCCAAGAAGAAGA
Organism: bacterium; assembly: GCA_037343695.1. GTDB lineage: Bacteria > Bacillota > Clostridia > Oscillospirales > Oscillospiraceae > Hominicoprocola. Next base: position 576 of record JAYABH010000036.1, read on the forward strand.
CCCCCGCCGTCATCGAATTTGTCGATATCGCGGGCCTTGTCAAGGGCGCGAGCCAGGGCGCAGGCCTCGGCAACAAGTTCCTTGAAAACATCCGCCGCACGGACGCGATCGTCCACGTTGTGCGCTGCTTCGACGACGAGAACATCATGCACGTCGTGGCTGACGCGAGCACGAACGTCCCCGTCGATCCCCTCGGCGACATTGAGACGATCGACCTGGAGCTCATCATGGCCGACCTTGAGATGGTCAACCGCCGCGTGGAGAAGGCCGCGAAGATGGCCAAGGGCGACAAGAAGTTCCTGCACGAGGTCGAGCTTTTCTCCGCGCTTGCGGGGCACCTCGACGCGGGCAAGAGCGCGCGCACGTTCGAGGTCTCTTCCGACGACGCTGAACTCATCGCCACCGCCGACCTTTTGAGTCTCAAGCCCATCATCTATGCCGCGAACATGGACGAAGACGGCTTTGCCGCGCAGGACGGCAACCAGTATCTCCAGCAGGTCAAAGAGCTTGCCGACAAGGAGGGCGCGCAGGTGCTGCCCATCTGCGCCAAGCTCGAGCAGGACATTGCCGAGCTCGACGGCGAGGACCGCACGATGTTCCTCGAGGAGCTCGGCATCGAGGAATCCGGTCTCGACCGTCTCATCAAGTGCTCCTACGCGCTGCTCGGTCTCATCTCCTTCCTCACCTACGGCGAGGATGAGTGCCGCGCCTGGACCATCAAAAACGGCACCAAGGCCCCGCAGGCCGCGGGCAAGATCCACTCCGACATCGAGCGCGGCTTCATCCGCGCCGAGACGATCAACTTCGACGATATGATCCGCTGCGGCAGCGTCGCGGCGGCGAAGGAGAAGGGGCTTCTGCGCAGCGAGGGCAAGGACTACGTCGTCAAGGACGGCGACATGATCTACTTCCGCTTCAACGTGTAATTTCAGTAAGAACGAAAGGCTCTCCGGCCATGCGCCGGAGAGCCTTTTTCATCCCAGCGCGACGTCCAGCGCCATCATCAGCAGAAATCCGCCGACAAAGCCGCAGGTCCCGCCCCGGCCCGCCGCGCGCGGCAGCAGCTCCCCCGCCGTCACGCAGAGCATCGCCCCGGCGGCAAAGCTCAGAAGCCACGGCATCAGCGCGTGCGCGCCCGCCGCCGCGAGCACGACGAGCACGCCCGCGAGCGGCTCCACCGCGCCGGAGAGCATCCCCGTCAGGAACGCGCGCAGGCGCGTGGCCCCCATCTGCCGCAGCGGGAGCGACACCGCCGCCCCCTCGGGAAAGTTCTGCACGCCGATGCCGAGCGCGAGCGCCGCGGCCGCGGCAAGGCTCTCCCCGTCCGCGGCGAGGGCAAAGGCAAGGCCGACGGCCATGCCCTCGGGAATATTGTGCAGCGTGATGGCCGTGAGCAGCAGCGCGTTGCCGCCGAGCTTCCGCCCGCAGCGCTCGCACATCGCGTCGAGCCCCATGAGAAACACCGCGCCGAAAAAGATCCCGGCGCTCACCGGCAGCACGGGCGGAAAGCGTCCCTCCGCCGCCGTCTGCTCCATGGCGGGCAGGATCAGGCTCCACACGCTCGCCGCCGTCATCACCCCTGCCGCAAAGCCCAGAAAGGCGCTCTGCGAGCGCACGCAGCTCTCCTGCGCAAAGAAAAACACCGTCGCCGCGCCCAGCGTGGTCATCAGAAAGAGAAACGCCGTGCCGAGCGCGGCGGAATAGAGTGCCCCAAGCATTTCGATCACCTTTTCGCTTTGTCAGGCGGAACACCGCCTGTATGCCAGTATAGGCAAAGGACACGCGGCGCGTGAAAAAAGGCACGGAGCTTTTAGCTCCGTGCCTTTCTATCTGCATTTTTACTGCATCAGCTGGGCGACCATGTCGGTGTAGGCGCTGGGGTCCTCGAGCGGCAGGCCCGCGATGAGGTTCGCCTGATCGTAGAGGATCTTCGCGTACAGCGCGGCCTTGTCGCGGTCCGTCGCGAGCAGCGCTTCCATCGCCTTGACCGCCGGATGCTCGACGTTCAGCTCGAGGATGCGCTCGGCCTTGACAGGCTCGGGCATCTCAAAGTTCTTGAAGTACTTTTCCATCTCGAAGCTGAAGCCCTCGCCCGCCGTCAGGCAGACGGGATGGGTCTTGAGCCTGTGGGAGACCTTGACCTCCTTGACCTTGTCGCCGAGCGTCTCCTTGACGAAGGTGAGCAGCTCGCTCTTCTCGCCGTCCTCCTGATGCTCCTGCTCGTCGCCGAGCTCGAGATCGCCGTCCACGATGGAGCGGAAGGGCTTTTCGTCGTAGTTCATCAGCGCCTGGAGCACGAACTCGTCCGTCTCGCCGGTGAGGTAGAGGATCTCGTAGTCCTTCTCCTTCAAAAGCTCGGTCTGCGGCAGCTTGTCCACCGCCGCGACGCTCTCGCCCGCGGCGTAGTAGATGCACTTCTGGTCCTCCTTCATGCGCCCGACGTACTCCTTGAGCGTCGTGAGCTTCTTTTCCGTGGAGGAGTAGAACATCATCAGCTCCTTGAGCGAATCCTTCCGGCTCTCGCCGCCGTCGCTCACGATGCCGTAGCCGATCTGGCGGCCGAAGTTCGCGTAGAACTTCTCGTAGCCCTCGCGGTCGTCCTTGAGGAACTTTTCAAGGTCGGCGCGGACCTTTTTTTCAAGGTTCTGGCCGATGACCTTGAGCTGGCGGTCATGCTGTAAAAGCTCGCGGGAGATGTTGAGGCTCAGGTCCGGGGAATCGACCACACCGCGCACAAAGCGCAGGTAATCGGGCAGCAGCGTGTCGCACTTGTCCATGATGAGAACACCCGCGCTATAGAGCTGAAGTCCCTTCTCGTAGCCCTCGGTGTAGAAGTTGAACGGGCGCTGGGACGGCACGAACAGCAGCGCCTTATAGGTCACATTGCCCTCGGCGGCGACGGTGATCGTGCGCTGGGGCTTATCGAATTCGTGCGTCAGCTCGGAGTAGAATTTATTGTATTCCTCCTCCGTGACCTCGCTCTTCTTGCGCTGCCAGAGCGGCACCATGGAGTTGACGGTCCTGAGCTCCTCGACAGTCTCGTACTCGGGCTTCTCCGGGTCGCTGCCCTCCTTGACGCGCTGCTCGGGCATCATCATATGGATGGGGTAGCGGATATAGTCGGAATACTTCTTAATCAGAGCGTGCAGGCGGTAGGTCTCGAGATACTCGCCGTACTTCTCCTCGTCCGTGTCGGGCTTGATGTGCATGATGACGTCGGTGCCGACGCCGTCCTTCTCACATTCGGTGATCGTATAGCCGTCCGCGCCGGAGGACTGCCACTCATAGGCCCGCTCTTCGCCGTACTTTCTCGTGCGGACGGTGATGCTGTCGGCCACCATGAACGCAGAGTAGAAGCCCACGCCGAACTGGCCGATGATGTCGATATCGGCTTCCTTCTTGTCCTTCTCCTCCGTCTCCTGGCGGAACTTGTAGGAGCCTGACGAGGCGATCACGCCGAGGTTGTTTTCAAGTTCCTCCTTACTCATGCCGATGCCGTTATCGGAGACGGTCAGCGTGCGCGCTTCCTTGTCGGGCGTGACCGTGATGGCGAAATCGCCGCGGTTCATGCCGACCTTATCGTCCGTCAGCGCCACATAGCAGAGCTTGTCGATCGCGTCGCTGGCGTTGGAGATGATCTCGCGCAGAAAAATCTCCTTATGAGTATAAATGGAGTTGATCATCAGATCGAGCAAACGCTTCGATTCTGCCTTGAATTGTTTCTTTGCCATAAAAGCATCCCTCTCTGAATCATATTTGTCCCAAGTATAGCAGATATTTCCCGCCATTTGTTACCGTTCCGTTAATTTTTAGCACTCTCGGTCAAACAGTGCTAATTTCCGTCGGGACCTCGGTTTTTCCCGCACCGGCTCATCATTTTTCCCAATTTTTCGCGTTTTGACTGTGCATCTTGTCGATATCACATATTCATTCCCTTTTTGCCCCTTTTTTCTTTGGTAAATATGCAGTATTGACTTCCGGCGCGTCCGGGTCTACAATTAGCCCATCAAATATGAGAGATACATGAAAGGTTGTCATGCCATGTTCCGTTTTGCTTATGCAAATCAGAATAACGCTTCCGCTTCTGCGATGTGCGCAGAGGCCGCTTCCTCCTGCACCTCTCAGTCCTTCGGCTTCAACTGCATCGTTCTGGGCGCCATTATTATGGCGTCCATTATTATTTCCCGCCTGATTACCCTCTCCATGATCAGCATTTCCCTGCTGGTACTGGTACTTCTGGTAGTCCTTGCGGATGTGTCCCGAACGAAACGCGGTTGCTGAAAGCCCCCAACGCGATACAGCAAAGCGGTTCCGCCGGGACGGCGGGATCGCTTTTTTGTATGATAAATTAAGTCAATTTTTGATCAAAGGAGATCTGAAACGATGAAAAAGAAGTTTATGTGCATGTTCCTGGCCGCGGCCATGACGCTCTCGATGGCCGCCTGCGGCTCCAAGAGCGACGACACCAACACCGACGCCGACACCAATACCGACGGCGCCGACAGCGCCGAGGTCCAGACCTTCAAGCTGGGCTCCAGCGGTCCTCTGACCGGCGACGCCGCGATCTACGGCATGGCGGTCGTTCAGGGCGCGGAGCTTGCCGTCAACGAGATCAACGCCAGCGACAGCAAGATCAAGTTCGAGTTCCAGAAGCAGGACGATGAGGCCGACGGCGAAAAGGCCGTCAACGCCTACAACACCATGATGGACTGGGGCATGCAGGTCCTCGTCGGCCCCACGACCACCGGCGCTTCCATCGCGGTTGCCGATGCCTGCTACAATGACCGCACCTTCATGCTGACCCCCTCCGCCTCCTCCACCGACGTGACCGAGGGCAAGGACAATGTCTTCCAGGTCTGCTTCACCGACCCCAACCAGGGCGTCGGCGCGGCTGACTACATGGCTGAAAACTATGCCGGCGCGAAGGTCGCCGTCATCTACCGCAACGACGATGCCTACTCCCAGGGCATCCGCGACACCTTCGTGAAGGAAGCCGCCGACAAGGGCGCTTTCGAGGTCGTCTATGAGGGCACCTTCACCGCTGACACCTCCTCCAACTTCTCCGTTCAGCTGACCGCCGCGCAGACCGCGGGCGCTGACCTTGTCTTCCTCCCCATCTACTATCAGCCCGCTTCCGTCATCTTCTCCCAGGCCAAGGCCATGGGCTACGCGCCCACCTTCTTCGGCGTGGACGGCATGGACGGCATCCTGACGATGCCCGGCTTCGACACCTCCCTTGCCGAGGGTCTGATGCTCATGACCCCGTTCTCCGCGACCGTTGATTCCAGCCAGGCCTTCGTTGACGCCTACGTCGCCGCCTACGGCACCGAGCCCAACCAGTTCGCCGCCGACGCTTACGACGGCGTGTACATCATCAAGGAAGCCCTTGAAAAGGCCGGCTGCACCGCCGACATGAGCAACGCCGACATCTGCGACGCGCTCGTCAAGGTCATGACCTCCATCTCCTACACCGGTCTCACCGGTACCGACATGACCTGGAATGCCGAGGGTCAGGTCTCCAAGGCTCCGACCGCTTACGTCGTCAAGGACGGCCAGTACGTCGAGGGCTAAACCCCCAGCCTTTCTCAGAGCGGTTGGTCGCCGGGAGCGAAAGCTCCCGGCGACCTGCGCCCTGCTTCTATGGCGGAAACGAAGGCAGGAGCCCTCGCCTCTGCCCTTGTTTCTGCCACAGACAAAACCCCAATTCCGAAAGAGAAAAGAGAGGTGCCTCCTATGGAATTTTTATCCTATCTCATCAGCGGCATCAGTATCGGCAGCGTGTACGCCATCATCGCCCTCGGCTATACGATGGTCTACGGCATTGCCAAGATGCTGAACTTCGCCCATGGCGACGTCATCATGATCGGCGGCTACATTTCCTTCTGCGCGATGTTCTACCTGGGGCTTCCCAATATCGTCGCGGTACTGCTGGCCGTCATCGTCTGCACCGTGCTCGGCGTTGTGATCGAGCGCCTTGCCTATAAGCCGCTGCGCTCGGCGCCCAGCCTTGCGGTGCTCATCACCGCCATCGGCGTGAGCTACTTCCTGCAGAACTCCGCCCTCCTCATCTGGAAGGCGGCCGCGCGTGTCTATCCCCCTGTGATCGAGGGCTCGCTGCAGCTGTTCGGCGGCAAGCTGACCGTCTCCTATGTCTCGCTCCTTACGATCGCGGCGTGCATCGTCATCATGATCGGTCTCACCACCTTCGTCAACCGCAGCAAGATGGGCAAGGCCATGCGCGCCTGCTCGGAGGATAAGGCGGCGGCGCAGCTGATGGGCATCAATGTCAACGCCACCATTTCCGCGACGTTCGCCATCGGCTCGGCGCTCGCGGCCATCGCGGGCGTGCTGCTCTGCTCGTTCACCACGTCCCTCATGCCCACCACCGGCTCCATGCCCGGCATCAAGGCCTTCACGGCCGCGGTGTTCGGCGGCATCGGCTCCATCCCCGGCGCGTTCCTCGGCGGTCTGCTGCTCGGCATCATCGAGGCCATGGCCCAGGCGTACATCTCGACGAACCTCGCCAACTCCATCGTGTTCGCCGTGCTGATCGTCGTGCTGCTCGTCAAGCCCGCGGGACTTCTCGGCAAGTATGTGCCGGAGAAAGTGTAAGGTGACTGAAATGACACAGAAAATGAGCAAGCTCAAGTCTCTTAAAAATAAGTTCAAGTCTCTCAAAAAGACCACGAAGGTCGATTTTGCGACCTACCTCGGTGTGATCGTAGTGTTCATCGTCGTGAGCACCCTGCAAAGCGGCGGCTCGCTGACGCGCTCGGCCATCGGCCTGCTGGTGCCCATCTGCTGCTACATGTCCATGGCCGTGTCGCTGAACCTGACGGTCGGCATCCTCGGCGAGCTGAGCCTCGGCCACGCGGGCTTTATGAGCGTCGGCGCGTTCTCCGGCATCGTCGCCTCGCAGAGCCTGATGGGTGCTATCCCGAACGCTCCGGTGCGTCTCGCTGTCGCGATGGTCGTCGGCGCGATCTTCGCCGCCATCATCGGCCTTCTCATCGGCACGCCGGTGCTCCGCCTGCAGGGCGACTACCTCGCCATCGTCACGCTGGCCTTCGGCGAGATCATCAAAGAACTCATCAACTGTCTCATCATCGGCTACGATGAAAACGGCCTGCACGTCATCTTCAACCCCGCCGGCAACAAGACGGTCGACGACCTCGGCCTGAGCGCCACGGGCACGGCCATCATCAAGGGCGCGCAGGGCGCGACCGGCACGACCACGATCGCAAGCTTCACCGCGGGCTTCATCCTCGTGATGATCACGCTCATCATCGTTCTGAACCTGACGCGCTCGCGCGCGGGCCGCGCCATCATGGCCATCCGCGACAACCGCATCGCCGCACAGGCCATCGGCCTGAACCTGACGAAGTACAAGCTCATGGCCTTTGTCACCTCCGCCGCCCTCGCGGGCGCGGCGGGCGCGCTCTACGGCCTGAACTATTCCTCTCTCCAGGCCACGAAGTTCAACTTCAACCTCTCCATCCTCATTCTGGTGTTTGTGGTGCTCGGCGGTCTCGGCAACATCTGGGGCTCGCTCATCGCCGCCGCCGCGCTCACGATCCTGCCCGAGGCGCTGCGCCAGTTTGCGGACTTCCGCATGCTCATCTACGCGATCGTGCTCATCTTCGTGATGCTCGCGACCAATAACCCCCAGGCCAAGGCGTTTATCGCAAAGCTGCTGCCCCACCGCCGTGCCGCCGCTGAAAAGGAGGAGGATTGACCATGACGCAGAAAACCAAGCTCATTCCCGTCTCGCGTGAACCGGCGCTGCTCACCGAGCGCGACGCGGACAAGTCCCCCGTGCTCGAGTGCATCGACCTCGGCATCACGTTCGGCGGTCTGAAAGCGGTCGACAACTTCAATGTGACCATCGGCCGCACCGAGATCACCGGCCTCATCGGCCCGAACGGTGCCGGTAAGACGACGGTCTTCAACCTGCTCACCAAGGTCTATCAGCCCACCCACGGCACGATTCTCTTAAACGGCAAAGACATCCATGACCTCAACACCGCGCAGGTCAACCGCGCGGGCATCGCGCGCACATTCCAGAATATCCGCCTTTTCGGCGAGCTGAGCGTGGAAGAAAACATCACCGTCGCGATGGACACGCAGATGCACTACACGATGCCCGAGGGCATTTTCCGCCTGCCCCGCTTCTGGAAGGAAGAGCGCGTCATGCATGAGCGCGCGATGGAGCTTCTGTCCATCTTCCACATGGAAGACCTTGCAAACGCCAAGGCGAACTCCCTGCCTTACGGCGCGCAGCGCAGACTGGAAATTCTCCGTGCGCTGGCCACGAACCCGAGTCTGCTGCTTCTTGACGAGCCCGCCGCCGGCATGAACCCGAGCGAGACGGCTGAGCTGATGGAAAACATCCGCTCCATCCGCGATACGTTCAAGATCGCGGTGCTGCTCATCGAGCACGACATGAACCTCGTCATGAACATCTGCGAGGGCATTGCCGTTTTGAACTTCGGCCATGTCATCGCCAAGGGCACACCCGAAGACATTCAGAACAATCCCGAGGTCATTGAAGCCTACCTCGGCAAGCAGAAGGAGGCCTAACGATGGGACAGATCTTACAGGTGAACGATCTTCACGTTTACTACGGCAGCATCCACGCCGTCAAGGGCGTCTCCTTCGAGGTCAACGAGGGCGAGGTCGTCACGCTGATCGGCGCGAACGGCGCGGGCAAATCCACGGTGCTGAACACCGTTTCGGGCCTGCTGCACCCCAAGCACGGCAGCGTCGTGTTCGAAGGCAAGGACTTAAAGGGCGTCCCCGCGCACAAGATCGTCGAGCACGGCCTTGCGCAGGTCCCCGAAGGCCGCCACGTCTTTTTGCAGATGACGGTCGAGGATAACCTCGAAATGGGTGCCTACACCCAGCCGAATTCCACCATCAGCGCGGGTATCGCGGACGTTTACGAGCGCTTCCCGCGCCTGAAGGAGCGCCGCAAACAGATCGCCGGCACGCTCTCTGGCGGCGAGCAGCAGATGCTCGCGATGGGCCGCGCGCTCATGTCCAGGCCGAAGCTCCTGATGCTCGACGAGCCGTCCATGGGCCTGGCGCCCATCCTGGTCGAGCAGATCTTCGACATCATCCGCGAGCTGCACGCCGCGGGCACGACGATCCTGCTCGTCGAGCAGAACGCGCAGGCCGCGCTCTCCGTGGCCGACCGCGCCTACGTGCTCGAAACGGGCCGCATCACCCTCTCCGGCACAGGCAAAGAGCTCATGGCGAGCGACGAAGTGCGCAAGGCCTACCTCGGCGGCTGAAAAAGAAATTGCAGAAAAGAGTCCTCCTCCGGAGGGCTCTTTTTTTGCGCACTTTCGCGCGGCTGCAAAATTTCGCGCATTTTCCGTGCACAATCCCGCAGGATATGCTATACTGACCGGACAGGACGCGCCAGAATGATCGCGGCGTGCCACAATGATCGGAGGGATGCTCATGTTCAAGATCCTCATCGCGGAGGACGACCGCGAGCTGCGCCAGCTCTTTGCCCATGTGCTGACGAAAAACGGCTATACGGTGCTCGGCGTATCCAACGGCGAGGAAGCGCTTGCCGCGCTCGACCAGAGCTATTACGATCTCATCATCTCCGATATCATGATGCCGAAGATGGACGGCTTCGAGCTCGTGCGCTCCATCCGCGAGAGCGGCTCGTCCATCCCCGTTCTGATGATCACCGCGCGCGACGCGTTCGACGATATGCGTCTCGGCTTTCTCTCCGGCAGCGACGATTACATGGTCAAGCCCATCAACATCGGCGAGATGGTGCTGCGCGTGAGCGCGCTGCTGCGCCGCGCGCAGATGGCCAGCGAGCGCCGCCAGAGCATCGGCGGCACAGTGCTCGAGTGCGACTCGCTGTGCGTCACCGTGAACGGCGAGAGCATGGTGCTGCCGCAGAAGGAGTTCATGCTGCTCTACAAGATGGCATCCTTCCCCGGCCGCATCTTCACGCGCCAGCAGCTCATGGACGATATCTGGGGCTACGATTCGAGCACCGACACCCACACCGTCGACGTGCACATCGGGCGGCTGCGCGAGCGCTTCCGCGACAACCCGGACTTCAGGATCGTCACGATGCGCGGCGTTGGCTATAAGGTGGTGCGGACATGAGCAGGCGCAAAAGCAGATTTCTCGACATCCGCGTGCAGTTTTTCTTCATCTGCATGGCGGGCTTCATCGGCGTTGCGCTGCTCGCGGCCCTTGCCGGCTGGGGGCTTGAGCATCTGGGCATCAACGTGCCGGTGTTCGTCTGGATCCTCATTTTCACGCTGCTGCTCGGCAGCGCGACGGCGGCGGGCTTCTCCGCCGCGTTTTTCGCGCCGATCGCGCGCCTGTCGCGCGCAATGAAGGAGGTCGCCGCCGGGAACTTCCAGGTCCAGGCGGAAACGAAGAGCATCTTTCGCGATATCCGCGATATTTACGACAACTTCAACCTCATGGTGCGCGAGCTGAGCGCGACCGAGACCTTGCAGACCGACTTCATCTCCAACGTCTCGCACGAATTCAAAACGCCCATCAGCGCCATCGAGGGCTATGCCTCGCTTTTGCAGGAGCACCAGCAGTCGAGCGAGGAGCAGGCCGAATACATCGGCAAGATCCTTTTCAACACGCGCCGCCTTTCCGCGCTCGCGGGCAACATCCTGCTGCTCAGCAAGCTCGACAGCCAGTCCATCCACCCCCAGCGCTCGCGCTTCCGGCTCGACGAGCAGGTGCGCCAGAGCATCCTCGCCCTCGAGCGCAAGTGGACGGAAAAGGCCGTCGATTTCGACGTCGATCTCGACGAGATCGAGTTCACGGGCTACGAGGGGCTTTTGCAGCACGTGTGGTCGAACCTCATTGACAACGCCATCAAGTTCGGCCCGCGCGGCGGGCTCATCCGCATGCGCATGCTGCGCGAGAACGGCAACGTGCTCTTCACCATCGATAACGAGGGGTCGTCTATCCCGGAGGAGGATAGATCCCGCATTTTTAACAAATTCTATCAGGGGGACAGCTCGCACGAGTCCGAGGGCAACGGCCTGGGGCTCGCCCTTGTGCGCAAGATCGCCGCGATCCACGGCGGAAAGGTCTGGGTGGAGGACCCGCCGCTCGGCGGCTGCCGCTTCGCCGTCTCGCTGCCGGAAACGGCGTAAACCGCCGATCTTCAACAAAAGTTGAGATTCTCTTCACCACTTATTCGAATTTTTATGGTATAGTTGATTTTAACAGCCGCTTTACGCGGCATATTTCCCGGCGCGGTCACTGCGCCGGGCTTTCCTTACGGAAAAAGAAGGGAGCTTTTTCATGGGTTTTCTGCGCTGCTGCGTTTACTATGCGCTGCTCGGCGTCGTGTCGTTTTTCATCGGGCGGCTGCTGCCGAAGCACTGGTTCCACGCCGACCGCTTCCCCTACCGCTGCGCGCCGTGGGAGGCAAAGCTCTACCGCGCCCTGCGCGTGCACGACTGGCAGGACAAGGCGCCCGACATGAGCAGGATCGTCCCGAAGCTCATCCCCGCGAAAACGCTCGACGCCGACTTCCGCGCGCAGCTGCCGCGCATGCTCGAGGAGACGTGCGTGGCCGAGTTCACGCATGTCGTGCTCATCCTGCTCGGCTTTTACGCCCTGCGCCTGTGGCCCGGAACGGGCGGCGCGATCATCACGGCCGTCTACATCCTGTTCGGCAATCTTCCCTTCATCCTCATCCAGCGCTACAACCGGCCAAGGCTCCAGCGGCTGCTCGCCGCGCAGCAGCGCCGCAGCGCGAAGGAAATGAAACAACAGTAACTACAGTAAAGGATCGGATCTTTTCATGAAAGTTTTGATTTTAAGCTGCAACACCGGCGAGGGGCACAACTCCTGCGCCGCGGCGCTCGCCGAGGAGTGCCGCCTTCAGAGCATCCCCTGCGACACCGAGGACGCCCTGCGCTTCATCTCGCCCGAGGTCTCGCGCTTCATCTCCAACTGGCACGTGCGCATCTACCGCCACGCGCCGGGGCTGTTCCGCGTGGGCTACCGCGCGGCGGAGGACCATCCCGCGCAGTTCCACGAGGGCTCGGCGCTCTACCGCTACATAACGCAGGGGGCCGAGACGCTCAGCGGCTTCATCGCCGGCGGCGGGTACGACACCGTCATCTGCACCCACACCTTCGCCGCCCTCATGGTCAGCGAGGTCGTGAAAACGCACCTGCCCCACCTCAAGACCTGCTTTATCGCCACGGACTACACCTGCTCGCCCAGCGTGAAGGACAGCTCGCTCGACCGCTATTTCATCCCCGCGACCTCGCTGGGGTCCGATTTCCTCGGCGGCGGCATCACACCCGAGCGCATGCGCGCCTGCGGCATCCCCGTGCGCCAGATGTTCCAGTCCCATGGGCGCAAGGAGGAGGCCAAGCGCGCCTTCGGCATTCCGGCAGACCACCGCCACCTTGTCATGATGTGCGGCAGCATGGGCTGCGGCCCCATCATGAGTATCGCCCGCCGCATCGGGCGCAATCTGCCGGACGATCAGGACCTCACGATCGTCTGCGGCACGAACGAGCGGCTCTTCGACCGCCTGTCCCGCCGGTTTTACGGCGTGAAGAACGTCCACATCCTCGCCTATGTGAAGGACATGGCGCTTCTGATGGACTCAGCCGACCTCTACCTCACCAAGCCCGGCGGCATCAGCGTGACCGAAGCGGCGTCGATGCGCCTGCCGATGGTGTTTATCGACGCGGTCGCTGGCTGCGAGGAGTACAACAAGGACTTTTTCCTGCGCATGGGCGGCGCGGCCACGGGCAAAACGCCCCGCGAGATCGCGCGCGTGAGCTTAAAGCTCCTGAGCGACGAAAACATGCTCGAAAAGATGGGCGACGCGCTCGGCTCCGCCGTGCCGCATGACGCCGCAGCGCACATCCTCTCGGAGATGAGCGAAGCGGAGGAGGGAGAGCTCGCATGATCAGGCCCTATGTCGATTACCGCAAATTCCGCCTGAGCAAGCTCAACACGCCGGAATTTTCCCACGTTTGGCTGCTTCTTTACTGGCCCATTTTCGGCCTGGGCTTTTCCTATGTGGAGCGCTTCTACCCCGTGAAGCATTACATCGAGATGCACTGCGCGCTCGACGATCTCATTCCCTTCAACGAGTGGTTCCTCATCCCGTATATGTTCTGGTTTGTGTACCTCATCGGCGCGGTGGCCTATACGTTCTTTTTCGACGTGCCGGGCTTTCGCCGCATGATGCGCTTCGTCATGATCACCTACTCGGTGACGCTGCTCATCTATTTTCTCTTCCCCACCTGCCAGCTGCTGCGGCCGGAGACCTTCCCGCGCGACAATTTCCTCACGCGCTTCATCGCCGGCTTCTACGTGTTCGACACGAACACCAACGTCTGCCCCTCGCTGCACGTGATCGGCTCGCTCGCGGCGTTTTTCGCCTTCTGGTACACGCCGCTCTTTTCCACAAAGGGCTGGCGCATCGCGTCGGCCATTGCGGCGTTTTTCATCTGCATTTCGACCGTTTTCATGAAGCAGCATTCCGTGCTCGATCTCTTTGCGGCACTGCCGCTGTGCCTGATCGGCTGGTACTTCGCCTACGCCCGGACGCCGAAAAAGGCCCGTGCGCCCGTCATGCAGAAATAACCGTATGAAAAAGCCGGTGAGAGCATCGCTCCCACCGGCTTTTTATCCGCTCCGCGTCCGTCCGCGCCCCGCTTCCGCTCTGCATATATTCGCATTTTCGTGCATAATTTTACTGCTGTTTTCCCGATTTTTCTATTTTCTGTGAGATTTGCACAGAAAGATTTTTGAATTTTGTTTCCTTTTTGAGGGATGCGCCATTGACAGCGAATAAATAAACAATTATACTAACGCTATCGTTTCTGAAACGCATGAAAATACGATGAACGATCAAACATTATGCAAGATGGAATAAAGGAGCTATTGACCATGAAAAAGTTTACTGCACTGATGCTGGCTCTGATGATGAGCCTTTCGCTGATCGCCTGCGGCAGCAAGACCGACGACAGCAACACCCCCTCCGATGACCAGTCCTCCGACGGTCAGCAGCAGGAATCCACCACGCTGGTGCTCGGCACCTCCGCCGACTACGCCCCCTTCGAGTTCATGTATGCCGATGACAACGGCGACATGCAGTACGCCGGTATCGATATTTCCGCCGCGCAGTACATCGCCGATGAGATGGGCAAGGAGCTGCAGGTCGAGAACATGAGCTTCGACTACCTGCTCACCTCCCTCGCCAAGGGCGACTATGATATCGTCATGGCGGCCATGGAGGCCACGGAAGAGCGTCTCAACTCCGCCGACTTCTCCGATCCCTACTACACCGACATTCCCCCGATGATCCTTGTCAAGGCTGACGCCGCCGACCAGTACGCCACCCTCGCTGACTTCTCCGGCAAGAGCGTGGGCGCGCAGGCCGCCACCACCAAGGAAGCCATCGTCACCGACCAGATGGACGGCGCGAACCTCGTCTCCCTCTCCCTTGTGACCGACCTCGTTAACGAGCTGGTCTACGGCAAGATCGACGCGGTCGTGCTTGACGGCGCTGTCGCTCAGGAGTATGCGGACGCCAACCCCGACCTCGCCATTGCGCCCGCTTCCAGCGAACTCGGCGAAGCCCAGCCCTACTGCATCGCCGTCGCCAAGGGCGACCCCAAGGGCCTGCTGCCCGCCATCAACGAAGCGATCGCCAAGATGACCGCCGAGAATAAGATCGAGGAGTTCATCGCCGCTGCCGATGATCTGAGCGGCGTGGCCGTCGAGGTCACTGCGGACGCTCCCGCGGCCTAAGCCTTACAATTCCATTCGCTCTCTTCTCACTATCTCTCATTGCCAATGAGCAAAGCCCCGAAATGGCTTTGCTCATTGGCGCGCTATAGCACTATCCATCACACACTTGAAAGGAGATCCCTCCCATGGACTTTGCCTCATGGTGGAGCAGCCTCTTCGCCGGAATGTCGCCGGCGTCGTTCGTCAACTTCTCGTTCCTGCCGAAGTACGGCGTGTACTTTTTGCAGGCGCTGGGCTATACGCTGCTGCTTGCCGTCGTATCGGTCGCGCTGGCCGTCATCCCGGCGCTGCTGCTGGCGTTCATGCGCCTGAGCAAAAACGGCTTCGTGCGCGGCGTTTCCGGCGCGTACATCGCGGTGTTCCGCTCCACGCCGCTGCTCGTGCAGCTCTCGATCATCTACTTCGGCTTATTTGGCGCGATCTCCATCCCGCGCCTGTACCTCTTCGGCTTTATCGACATTTCCCGCTTTATCCCCGGCGTTGTGGCGCTCGCGCTCAACAGCTCGGCCTACGTCGCCGAGATCTTCCGCGCGGGCATTCTCGCCGTGGACGCGGGCCAGACCGAGGCCGCGCGCTCGCTGGGTCTTTCCTCCGCGCAGGCGATGAAGCTCGTCGTGCTGCCGCAGGCCATCAAAAACGTCCTGCCCGCGCTCGGCAACGAGGTCGTCACCATGGTCAAGGAATCGTCCATCTGCTCCACGCTCGGCATGGTCGAGCTGATGTTCGCCGCGAAGACCGTGGCGACCTCTACCTACATTTCCCTCGCGCCTTACGTGCTGGCGGCGCTGATGTATTTCTGCATCACCTACCCCGCCGGCAAGGCGATCGAAGCGCTCGAAAGGAGGATGCGTCGTGGCGACAAGCACTGATCTCATCCGGGTCACGGACGTCTGCAAGATCTATAACGGCGGCGCCGTGCACGCCCTCTCCCACTGCGATCTGAACGTGAAAAAGGGCGAGGTCGTGGCCATCATCGGCCCCTCCGGCAGCGGTAAATCCACGCTCCTTCGCTGCCTGAACCTTCTTGAGCAGCCGACCTCCGGCGCCATTTACTTCAAGGGCATCGCCCTCAACGGCAAGAAGGTCAACCTTGACCTCCACCGCCGTGAGATGGGCATGGTCTTCCAGCACTTCAACCTCTTCCCGCACATGACGGTGAAGAAGAACATCACCCTCGCGCCCGTGAAGCTCAAGCTCAAGACGCAGGAGGAGGCCGACAAGCAGGCCATGGCGCTGCTCGAGCGCATCGGCCTTGCCGACAAGGCGGACGAGTATCCCGCGATGCTCTCCGGCGGGCAGAAGCAGCGCATCGCCATTGTGCGCGCGCTGGCCATGGCCCCCGAGGTCATGCTCTTCGACGAGCCGACCTCCGCGCTCGATCCCGAGATGGTCGGCGAGGTGCTCGACCTCATGCGTGACCTTGCCAAAGACGGCATGACCATGGTCGTCGTCACGCACGAGATGGGCTTCGCCCGCGAGGTCGCTGACCGCGTGGTCTTCATGTCCGACGGCGCGATCATCGAGGAGGGCTCCCCTTCCGATATCTTCGACCACCCGCAAAGCGAGAGACTCCAGTCTTTCCTCGCGAAGGTCCTTTAAACTGCATAGTAAAGCGGCGTCCGGCCAATGGCCGGACGCCGCTTTTTCATTATGGAAGTCTTTGCGCAAGCGCTCTTACATCTTCTCCGGGGCGGAGCAGCCGATCACGCCAAGGCCGTTCGCCAGCACCTGACGGGTCGCGCTCGCGAGCTTCAGGCGCGCGTCGATCACGGCCTCGTCCTCGCCCTTGATGCGGCAGGCGTTGTAGAACTTGTGGAACGCGGCGGCAAGGCGCATGAGGTAGCGGTTGATATAGCTCGGGTCGTAGTCGCGCGCCGCCATGCGGATCTCCTCGGCGAAGGACGAGATCTCCTTGATGAGCGCGCGCTCTGCGTCGCTCGAGAGGATGGACATATCCACCGGGCCGGGCTTGACGCTGTGGCCCTCTTCTTCCAGCGTTTTGAGCAGGCTGCAAATGCGCGCGTGCGCGTACTGGATATAGTAGATGGGGTTCTCGCTGTCCTCGCGCACGGCAAGGCCGAGGTCGAATTCCATCTGCGTGTCGGGCTTGGCGTTGAAGAAGTAGCGGCAGGCGTCCACGGGGATCTCGTCGAGAAGGTCGGAGAGCGAGATGGTCTTGCCCGTGCGCTTGGACATGCGCACGACCTCGCCGTCGCGCACGAGCTTGACGAGCTGCATCAGCACGATGTCGAGACGGTTGGTGCCGTCGAGGCCCAGCGCGTCCATCGCGCCCTTCATGCGGGCCACGTGACCGTGGTGGTCGGCGCCCCAGACGTTGATGACCTTGTCGAAATGACGCACGGCGAACTTGTTGCGGTGATAGGCAATGTCGCCGGCAAAGTAGGTGTAGAAGCCGTTGGCGCGGCGCAGAACGTCGTCCTTCAAGTCGAGCTTGTCGATGTCCTCGTCCTTCTTGCCCTGCTTGCGGTACTGCTCGCGCATGATGTCGGCGGTCTTGAGCCAGAGCGCGCCTTCCTTTTCATACGTCCAGCCGAGCTTATGAAGCTCCTCGACGGTGTCTTTGACATAGCCGCTGTTGTGCAGCGAGGACTCGAAGAACCACTCGTCGAACTTGATGCCGTAGCGCTCAAGGTCGCTCTTCATCTTCGGGATGTTGCGCTCAAGGCCGAAGCTTGCCATGTCGGCATGGCGCTCCTCGACGGACTTATCAAGGTAGCTCTCGCCGTGCAGGTCGTAGAAGGCCTTCGCGAGCTCGCGGATATCGTCGCCATGGTAACCGTCCTCGGGGAACTCGACGGCGTCTTCACCCTTGATGAGCTGGATGTAGCGCGCCTCGATGCTCTTGGCGAACTTTTCGATCTGGTTGCCGAAGTCGTTGACGTAGAACTCGCGCCACACGTCCGCGCCCGACCAGTCGAGCACCTCGGCGAGCGTATCGCCCAGCACGCCGCCGCGGGCGTTGCCCATGTGCATGGGGCCCGTGGGGTTCGCGGAGACGAACTCGACCATGTACTTCTTGCCGCCCAGCCAGTTGTCGCGGCCGTAGTCGCCCTTCTCCTCCTCAACGGCGGTCAGAACGTCGGCGTACCACTTGTCGCCGAGGCGGAAGTTCAGAAAGCCGGGGCCCGCGATCTCGACGCTCGTAAAGTACGTGTCGCTCAGGTCCATGTGCTCGGTCAGAATTTTCGCGACCTCGCGGGGATTCTTGCGCATGGCCTTGGATGCGGCCAGACAGAATGTCGTCGTATAGTCGCCGTTGGCGGTATCCTTGGGGATCTCCACGGCGGGGATGGTCTGCACGCCCTCGGGCAGCAACCCCTCCTGCACAGCCGCGCGATAAGCCGCCGCCGTCAGCTCGGCGATCTGGTTCTTTGCGCTGCGGATCATATTCATAGCAAATTCTCCTCTATCCTTTGTCGTTTGACCCAAAGGCGCGGCCCTTTCGTCAAAACATAAGTTTTTGCAATTATACTATATTTTACCGCAGAAAACAAGGGAAAGCGGGAAGAAATCTGCTCATCATGTCTCCGCCCCGCCGCGCAGGACCTCCCTGACCGCATCGCGCCGGCGAAAGACGGACGCCCAGCAAAAAAGCATCGCCATCGCCGCGCAGAGACTGATGCAGAGCCGGTAGTCCATGACCTCGCCCAGAAGCCCCACCGCGAGCGACAGCACGGCGCTCGCCGCCGTGACGAGCATGCTTTCATAGGCGTTGACGCGGGCGCGCAGACGGTCGGGCAGATACCGCTGCACCGCCGCCTGCCGGATCGTTGCGCTGTTGATGCCGAGAAAGCCGCAGACGGCGCGGTTCGCGAGCATCAGCGGATACGGCAGCCACAACAGCAGCACGTCCATCAGCTCATAGGTCTGATACACGAAAAAGATAAAGGAAAAGCGCTTTCTCTCCGGCAGCGTATAGCGGTAGCGCACCACACCGCCGAGCGAGCGTCCCGCGAACTCTGCTACGGAGAAAAAGGAGTACATCGCCGCGGTGAAGCCCGGCGCGGTGCGGAAAAAGGCGACCAGCAGCGGCGAATAGCCCGCCGCCATGCCGTTCGTCACCGCCATGTAGTCATACAGCGCGCGAAGGCCCTTCTCCTTTTTGAGATAAGCCGCCGCTTCGCGCAGATCTCCCCACCAGACGCGCAGGGAAAAACGTTCGCCGCCGCGCGGCGTTTCGCGAACGGTGATCCGGCTCTCGATCAGCGCGGCCAGCAGCGACAGCGCCGACTGAATGAGCAGCAGCCGCGCCACGCCCAGCGTGTTGAAGAGCACCGCCGCCACGGGCATCATCAGCACCTTGAGCACGGGATAGAGCATGGACGAGACCGTGTAGCCCTTTTCCTCCATACCCTCCGGCAGCAGCAGGGGATAAAAGCTGCTGTAGGCCAGCTCGTCGAAAGCGCCAAGGCAGGCAAGCAGCAGCGAAAAGCCCAGATAGACCGTGTAGGAAAACTGACAGCGCAGAAGATAGATCCCCGCCAGCGCATACAGCAGCGCGTTGACCGCGTCGCCGCCGACGAGGAAGGGCTTGCGCGCGTGGCGGTCCATCAGCGGCGCGATCAGCAGCGGCAGCACCGCGCCGGGCAGCAGCGAGGTCGCCAGCACGAGCGCGGACGCCAGCGTGCTGCCCGTTTCGTCGAAAACCAGAAACGACAGGGCAAAGCTGCTGAGAATCCCTCCCGCCGCGCCGAGCGAGGTCGCCAGCGTGATGCGGACAACGTCCGCCGTCCAGAGTGTTTTTTTCATCGTTCTCACCTCGCCAATATTATGACATATGGCGTGGGCGCAAAAAAGACGGTATCTGTGAGAAAATCTCTACCATCAGATACCGCTTAAACCGTGTTTTTCACTTTTGCACAGGAAAGTCCTCCAGCAGCGCGCAGGCCTCCCGGTAGCGGCGGTTCGCCTTGTACCATGCGAGCATCCACGGCAGGTGGAAGCGGGCGTAGCCCGCGCCGCGCTCGCGCCGCAGCAGGGCGAAGCAACCCGTCAGCAGCGCGCCGTAGCGCTCGTCGTGCAGAGAGTCCGGATGCTCCAGCCGGCAGCGCACAAGGGCAAGCATCTGCCGCTCGGGCTCGCTCCTCTCGCCGCTATGGAGCAGCGTCTCCGCCCTTGACAGCGCGGCAAGCGCCTCGTCCCGCCGCCCCAGCGCTTCGCAGCAGACGGCAAGCTTGTGCAGCGCCAGCGCACCCGGCTCCTCCAGCGCGGCAAAATACGCATACGCCGCCGCAAAATCGCCGCATTCGATCTTCGTCGCCGCCGTGTTGTAGCGGATCGTCGAGAGCGTTTCCCCATCGCCGAGCGCTTCGGCAAGCCGCTGCGCGACCGCATAGTGCTGCTGCATCTGTTTGAGATCGCCCGAATCGGAACAGCAGTTGCCAAGATACACGCGGCAGCTCATCATGAGGTGCGCGTAGCCCTCCGCGGCCGCGGCGTCGTAGGCGGCGCGCAGGGTCTCGGTCGCGGCGCTATAGCGGCCGAGCGCGTAGAGCCGGGCCCCCTGCCACAGGCGGATCGTCGGCGCGGGATAGAGCAGCGCCGCCTCCTCGTGCCGCCCCTCCAGCACGCGCTGGAGCGCGAGCTGCCGCCGGTCCAAAAACGGGATAAATTCCGTGTCCAGCGGGCGGCGCTCCCCGTCCGTTTTAGCGGCAAAGGCGCGCAGCAGCAGATAGTCCGGCGCGCAGGGACTGCAAAGGAGCGCGCGCTCCCGCGTGCGCAGCGGCGCAAACGCGGCGGCAAACGCCGCTTCATTCCCCGCAAAAAGCGCTTCCGTGCACGCTTCCGTCTGCGCGCGCAGCGTCTCATCCTCCGTCCAGGAAAGTCCCAGCCGCGCAAAGAGCAGCGCGAGGATCTCCTCCGACGCTTCCGCTTTGCCCTGTTCGATCTTGGAAAGGTACGACGTGCCGCAGATCCCGCGGCACAATCCCTCCTGGCTCCACATACGCGCAAGGCGCTCGCGCCGGATCAGAAGCCCCGCAATGCTCATCGCGCTCCCCCCTTTTTTGTTTTCAGTATAGCATATCCCGCCGGAAAGGACCAGTCCCCCGTTTCCGCGCGGAAACGCACTGGTCCAGAAACGAAATAATTTCGTGTCCAGTAGGCCCCGCCCAAGGGCGCGAGAGCGCGTCCGACGCGTGAGAAATCGGTCCATTCCGCCGCGCGGCACGCTTTTTCCGCAGACCAGTTTATTTCTCTTCGCGTGTGCCAGCAAGCGCTGCAAAATCGCGCATCTCTTGCTTTTATAACCAAAAATACTATAATGATGATAGCATTATTTGGATGCTTTTTATGAGAGATTTTGAGAAATAAGAAAAAGGAGGACTCCCTCATGCCCGTCAATCTGAAAGGCCGTTCGTTCCTTACGCTCAAGGACTTCACTCCCGACGAGATCCGCTACATGCTCAACCTCGCCGCCGACCTCAAGGCCAAAAAGCGCGCCGGCATCCGCGGCGATCTGCTCGCCGGCAAGAACATCGTGCTGCTGTTCGAAAAGACCTCTACCCGCACGCGCTGCGCGTTCGAAGTCGCCGCGCACGACGAAGGTGCAAGCGTCACCTTCCTCGACTCCAAGTCGTCCCAGATGGGCAAGAAGGAGACCATGGTCGATACCGCGAAGGTCCTCGGCCGCT
>JAYABH010000037.1:0-4120 GCA_037343695.1 bacterium
GGCATTGTGTTCCTCCTGTCGGCATCTGATTTTGGGTACAAAAAAAGGACATTTCTTCTTTTCAGAGGAAATGTCCTGATTTCTTGGACGGGCTGACAGCCCGCCCAAACAGTATTTAGTTTTTGTCGTTACTATAACACCCCCTACGATATAACTACTTCGCGGCTCGATTTTTCGGTTTGGAAAAGGATGAAAAACCTTGCCATAAACCTGCAACCCTTGATATACGGGGCTTTTCCGGTTTGTCGTAATTATACCGTAAGGGCACAGCTACGCAGTTGCCGCGATTCATGCCGGTGATGATATTAAGACGGTGCAAGGGAACCTCGGACACGCGACATCTTCTTTTACGTTGGATGTCTATGGACATGTGACGGAGGAGATGAAAAAGAGCAGCGCCGACCACATGGAAAAGTTTATCGAAAAAGTGTCTGGCGGTTGAGCCGTCAGACACCTTTTTTGACCTGTAAAGGGAAAATTAAAGGGAAAACGGCTGCCAAAAGACAGCAAAAAATCCTGTAACCATTACGGTTACAGGATTTTTCGTTGGTCCGAGTGGCGAGACTTGAACTCACGGCCTCTTGACCCCCAGTCAAGCGCGCTACCAACTGCGCCACACCCGGATGATGTGTACTGCTCAATGTCAGCTTAGATAGAATAGCACACCAGTCCGGAAAATGCAAGTCCTAATTTGAAATTTTTTCAAAAATTTTGTCGAGACCTCACCACGGGACTTCTTCATCCGCGCGCAGATAGAAGTGTCCGGCCTGCGGCGTGACGCCGGCGTTGGAAAACAGCTCTTCGAGCGTAACGAACTCGTAGCCCTGCTCACTAAGAACGTCGATGGTCTGAAGTGCGGCCTCGACACTCGTGTCATATGGGTCGTGCAGGAGAACGATGTCGCCGCTTTTGGCGTTTTCGATGATGTGGTGCGCGACGAGGTCCCTGTTGCGCACGCTCCAATCCATCGTGTCGATCGTCCAGTAGATGAGCGGGACGGAGACGGCGCTTTTGAGTGCGTCGCTTGCAAAGCCCCAGGGCGGGCGCAGCCAGTAGTCACCGTCGCCGAGGATGGCGCGCAGCGTCTCGTCCGTTTTCTGGATTTCGGCAAGTGCAGCGGCGTCAGCGCTGTCAAGACGGATGTGCGTGTAGCTGTGGCCGCCGACCTGATGGCCTTCGTCTTTCATGCGGCGGACGAGATCTTCGTTGCCTGCAATCTGCTCGCCGATGAGGAAGAACGTCGCGTGCGCGCTGCGCTCCTTGAGCCCGTCAAGGAGGGTGGCGGTCGTCTGCGGGGAGGGGCCGTCGTCAAAGGTCAGCGCAATGCAGCGCCGCAGTTGGGATGGGGCCGAGACGGCGACAGCTTGGCCGTCTTTGGCGCAGGAAAAGCAGAGTGCAAGAAAAGTCAACAAAAACAGCAGCAAGAGCGCGAAACGTCGTTTCAAGATCATCACCTCAGCCTCTATTTTACGCAGCAGGCGGACAAAAAAGACCAAGCTGTATGACAGATGATGGAAAAAGTTTGTAAAAAGGAGCTGAAAACGAGAATTCCGCTTGCATACGGCGCGAGGATATATTATAATCCAAACATGCTGAATACTAATAGGAAAGGAATATCCTATGGAGAGCAAAAAGTTAGAAGCGCTGCTGATGGCGGTAGACCTCGGCAGCTTTACCAAGGCCGCAGAGGTGATGGGCTACACGCAGTCCGGCCTGACGCATATGATGAATTCGCTCGAGCGTGAGGTCGGCTTCACGCTGCTCGAGCGCGGGCGCGGCGGCGTGCGGCTGACGAAGGAGGGGGAGCGCGTCGCGCCCGCCATCCGTGAATTTTTACAGGCCAACGCGCGGCTCGACAGCACGATCGCGCAGGTCGCGGCCTCGCGCAGCGAGATCATCCGCGTCAGCGCGTTCGCCAGCATGGCGATGCACTGGCTGCCGAGCATCATCCGCCGCTTCCGCGAGGAGCGGCCGGACGTGGACGTGGACATCCGCATGGCGGACAGCGTCCGCAGCCCCTATGAGCTGCTCGCGCAGGGGAAGATGGACGTCATCTTCGTCAGCCGGCAGGAGGAAGAGGGCGGCTACGAGTGGATCCACCTGCGCGACGACCGGATGTATGCCGTGCTGCCGAAGGATTATCCCATCGGCGAGCGCACGGGCTATCCGCTCGAGGAGTTCGACGGGCGCGATTTCATCATGCCCGCGCAGGGCTTCGACAAGGACATCATGCGCATTTTCAACCGCGAGGGCGTCAAGCCGCACATCCTGCCCACGGCGGTGGACGATCCCACGGTCATCAGCATGGTCGAGCACGGGCTCGGCGTGAGCATGATGACGGAGCTGACGCTGCGCGGCCGCGGCGACGGCGTGCTGCTCGTGCCGGTCGAGCCGTCGAGCGCGCGAGAGCTCGGCATGGCCATCCGTTCGGGCGAAAGCGCGCAGCCCTCGCTCCAACAGTTCCTGCAGTGCTCGCAGGAGGTTTTGGCCGAGCTGGAGCCGAACTGAAAAAGGACTTGTAACGCGGCGGAAAAACGGGTAAAATAGCCCTTACGACAGAATAAGGAGAATTGCTATTTTATGCTGACTTTCAAGCCCGTTGCGCAGCGCGACCTGACGCGCCTGCGCCGCTATTATAAGAATTGCAGCTATCAATTATGCGAGTATTCCGCGCTCGTCAAGCTGATGTGGCGCGGGCACCTGCACCCGCAGTATGCCGAGGCGGCCGGCTGCCTGATCGTGAAAAACTGTATCGACGGCAAGCCCTGCTTCGACTATCCCGTGCCCGGCCCCGAGGGGGACGAGGACGCGGCGCTCTGCGCCATCGAGAATTACTGCATGGAGCAGGGTATCGCGCTCGAGCTGTCCGTCGTGCCGCGCGAGAAGGCCGCGAAGCTCCTCATGCGCTACCCGCACTTTCATCTCGACAATCCGCGCTCCTGGCGCGACTATATTTACGAAGCGAACGACCTGCGCGAGTTCCCCGGCCGCCACTACAGCGGCCAGCGCAACCACGTCAACAAGTTCCGCAAGCTCTACCCCGAAGCGCAGTTCCGCCCGCTGGGGAAGGAGGACCTGCCGCTTATCGAGCGCTTCTGGCAGGACTATACGGAGGTGTTTGAAAAGACCTCGGAATCGGCGAAGCACGAGCTGGCGCTCGCCAAGACGATGCTGCGCCTGACGGGCGCGCCGTGGCTGTATGTCGGCGGCATGGAGTATGAGGGACGGCTCATTTCCATCGCCATGGCCGAGCGCTGCGGCGAAACGCTGCACGTGCACATCGAGAAGGCGCTCTACGGCTACGAGGGCGTTTATCCCGCGACGGTGCAGGAGTTCGCCCGCTGCTACGCCGTGGACGGCGTGCAGTACCTCAACCGCGAGGACGACGCGGGCGACCGCGGCCTTCGCACCTCGAAGCTCCAGTACCTGCCCTGCGCGCTCGCGGAGAAGTTCTGCTTCGACGTGAAAAACGAGCTCGAGGGCCTTGACGAGATCCCGGAGATCAAGACCGAGCGCCTGACGATTTCGGCTTTCACCGACGCGGACCGCGAGGCATACAACGCCCTCTGCCTTGACGACGAGCGCAACAAGTGGTGGGGCTACGACTACCGCAGCGACTGGAAGGGCGAGGATCTTAAAACGTATTTCCTTGACGTGGTGCGCGAGGATTTCGCGAAAAAACGCGCGGTCAACTTTGCCATCCGCCTGGACGGCAAGTGTATCGGCGAGGTGCTGCTTTACCACTTTGACGGCAAGGGCGGCGCGGAGGAGGGCTGCCGCATCGCGCCGGAATACGGCGGCAAGGGCTACGGCGTCGAAGCCTTCCGCGCGGTGGCGGAATGGGGACTTTACAACCGCCACCTCGGCCACGTGGTCGCCAAGTGCTTCAAGGAAAACACGGCGTCGTACAGGATGCTCTCGTCCTGTATGCGGAAGAATGGAGAGGACGAGAAGTTCTTTTACTTCGACAAAGAAGTGTGATAGTTGTCCCGCACGCTGCGGGAACGGGCAATAAGGGGGGATATTCTCTTTCCTCGGAAAGAGAATATCCCCCCTTACACCCCCTGAAGTGACCCCAAAAAGTTAGACAATATTCTGAAGTAAAAATTGTTCAAGCAGC
>JAYABH010000038.1:0-21263 GCA_037343695.1 bacterium
CGGTGTACGCGGGCCTCACGTTTCTCGATATCCTCGTCAATGTGGAGCGCATCGCCGACCAGTGCTCGAACGTCGGCGTGTTCACGCTCTCGATGTTCGACAAGCGCATCATGGATAATCACCACGACTATATCCACGCGCTGCACCAGGGCAAGGACCCGGTGTTCAACCGCGCCTATCAGGAAACGCACGACAAGTACTTCGGCGAGCTCAAACGCATCGAAAAGAGCAAATAAGAAAAATACCGCCGCAGGGCCTTCCGACCGGGAGGCCCTGCTTTTTTTGTGCATTGCATTTGCGCGGCGGCTTTGCTATAATCGGGGCAACGCGTGATACTTTGGAAAGGATAGTGACAGATATGAAAAAGATCCTTGACGCGATGCTCGCGGCGCTGGCGCGCGGCGAGCGCGTGGCGCTGTGCAGCATCTTCGCTTCCTCCGGCTCCGCGCCGCGCGGCGCGGGCGCGAAGATGGCGGTTTTTGAGGACGGCAGCACGCTTGGCACCATCGGCGGCGGCGCGGTGGAGCGGCTGAGCGGCCTGCGCGCGCTCGACGCCATCAAAAGCGGCAAAAACGAGCTCAAGTCCTACGACCTGCACCCGAACGACGTGAACGATATCGGCATGATCTGCGGCGGGCAGGTGACGGTGTATTTCCAGCTCTTTTCCCCGCGGCAGGCGGCGGATATCGCCGTGCTGAAGCGCTGGCGCGAAAAGCTCAGCGAGGGCGTTGACCTCTGGCTGCTGCTCGCGCTCGACGGTGAGCAGGTGAGGGATTTCCGCGTGCTCACGCGCGAGGAGCTTCCGCCGGAGCGGAAGGATTTTTTCACGACCCGCGCCGTCTGGCGGGACGGCATATACGTCGAGCCGCTCGCGCGCGCGGGACGGGCCTACATCTTCGGCGGCGGCCATGTGGGCTGCGCGCTCGTGCCGGTGCTCGCGTCCGTCGGCTTCCGCGTGACGATGTACGATAACCGCGCCGAGCTTGCAAAGCCGGAGCATTATCCCGCTGCCGAGGAGGTCATCTTCGGCGATTTCCGGGATATTTACAGCAGGGTGAAGCTCACGGCGGACGATTACGCCGTCGTGATGACGCCGGGCCATCAGGCGGATTACGAGATCCTCTCGCAGGTCCTGCGCAGCGATGCGGCCTATATCGGCTGCATCGGCAGCCGGGGCAAGGTGGCCAAAACGCGCGAGCGGCTGCTCGCGGACGGTTTCAGCGAAGCGGACTTTGCGCGCGTCCACGCGCCCATCGGCCTTCCCATCCTCGCCGAGACGCCTGAGGAGATCGCCATCAGCGTGGCGGCGGAGATGATCGAGCACCGCGCCCGCCGCGCGGGCGTGACGAAGTGAGGCGGCGCGTATGAAGATCGCACCGCTTCTGCACATCGGCCGCGGCGTGACCGCGCTCATCGGCGGCGGCGGAAAAACGACGCTGATGGAAACGCTCGCCGAAGAGCTTTCGAAAAAAGGCACGGTCATCGTCACGACCACGACGCATATCCGCCGCCCCGAGCGGTATGAAACGCTGCTGGACGCGGACGAGGATACCGTGCGCGCGGCGCTCGGGCGGGAGCGCATCGTCTGCGTCGCTTCGCGCGCGGAGGACGGCAAGCTCTGCGCGCCGCGGCTTACAATGGAGATGCTGTCTCAGCTTGCGGACTTCGTGCTCGTGGAAGCGGACGGGGCCAAGCGCCTGCCGCTCAAAGCGCATGAAGCGCACGAGCCGGTCATCCCCGCCTGTGCGCAGCGCGTCGTGCTGGTCGTGGGGATCGACGGTATCGGCAGGCCGATTCGCGAGACCTGCCACCGCAGCGTGCTCTACGCGCGCCTTGCGGGCGCGGACGAGGACGCTGCCGTCACGCCGGAAATGGCCGCGCGCGTCGTAAGCGCCGAGGGCTACGGAGACCGCGTCTACATCAACAAGGTCGAATCCGCCGCGGATTACGCGGCGGCGGAGAAAATGGCGAAGGAATTTTCCTGCCCGGTGGTCGCGGGCAGTCTGCATCAGGGGGTGTACGTATGCTTGCACTGATCCGCGGCGCGGGCGATATCGCGAGCGGCGCGGCGCTGCGGCTGTGGCGCTGCGGCGTGGACGTGGTGATGACCGACCTCGCACGCCCCACGGCTATCCGCCGCACGGTCGCCTTTTCAGACGCGATCGTCCACGGCGAAACGACGGTCGAGGGGCTTCGCGCCGTGCGCGCGGAGGATGCCGCGCAGGCGAAGGCGCTTCTGCGCGAGGGCGTGATCCCGGTCCTTGCCGACCCCGAGTGCCGCTGCCGCGACGCGCTCGCGCCCGACGCGCTCGTGGACGCGATCTTAGCTAAGCGCAACCTCGGCACGAGGATCGACGACGCGCCCATCGTCGTGGGCGTCGGCCCCGGCTTTACGGCGGGGGAGGACTGCCACGCGGTCGTGGAGACGAT
Source organism: bacterium (assembly GCA_037343695.1). Classification (GTDB taxonomy): domain Bacteria; phylum Bacillota; class Clostridia; order Oscillospirales; family Oscillospiraceae; genus Hominicoprocola. The sequence continues at coordinate 2,431 of JAYABH010000038.1, forward strand.
GCGCGGCCACACGCTCGGGCACGTGATCTACCGGGGCAGCGCCCTGCCGAACACGAACATTCCGGGTCTCATCGGCGGCTTTGCGGGCGAGCGCGTGCTGCGCGCGCCGTGCGACGGCGTATTCACCGCCGTGCACCGCATCGGCGACACGGTCACGGAGGGCGAGACGATCGGCTATGTCGAGGGCATGCCGATGAAGTGCACCATCAGCGGCGTGCTGCGCGGCGTGCTCAACGACGGCGTGCGCGTGCACAAGGGCATGAAATCCGGCGACGTGGACCCGCGCGGAAGGGCGGAGTACTGCAATACCGTTTCGGACAAGGCCCTCGCCGTCGGCGGCGGCGTCGTGGAAGCGGTGCTGTATCTGAATGCAAAAAGACAGGGCCGGCGCTGATGCTCCCCACGACGCGGGGAGGTGTCCCATTGGCATGGGACTGCGCAGGAAAAAGGGGGAGTTCTCTCACGTGAGAGAACTCCCCCTTTTGAACCCCCAAGAGAACGTCAGGGGCGTTTCGATCTCGCCCCTGCACCCCCAACGACCAAAAGGGAGGGGCCTTGCCCCTCCTTTTTGGATTATCCACCCCGCTGGCGGTTTATTCGTGCTTATAAACGCGCCGGTTATCAAGCGCAAAAACGCGCTGGCTGAACTCGCCCGGCTTCATGGGGCCCAGCACCTCACGGTAAATTTCCATGCGGCTGTCGATCTGGTCGATGAGCGAGAGCAGCTCGCCCTCGGCACACTGGGGCAGCACCGCCGCGCCGAATTCCGGCTCGCCGTGGTGCGAGAGCAGCAGGTGCTGCAAAAGCACCGACTTTTCCTCCGGCGTGCCGAGCTGGGAAGCGACCTCGGCGACCTCCTGCGCGCCCATGACGAGATGGCCGAGCAGCTGGCCTTTGAGTGAGTAGTCCGTCACAAGGCCGAGATCGGAGAAGGTGAACTCATGCTCCTTGCCGAAGTCGTGCAGCAGCGTTCCGGCAAGCAGCAGGCTGCGGTCCACGGTATCCGCGTACTGCGCGGCGAGGAAATCGGCAAGGCGCAGCATGTTGTACGTGTGCATGAGAAGGCCGGAGAGAAAGCTGTGGTGCACGCTTTTGGCAGCGGGGATGGTGCGGAAGGCATTTTCGTGGCGGCGCAGCATCTCCTCGCACACGGCGCGGTAGTCTAAGTCCTCAATGGACGCGACAAGGCGCTCGACATCCGCGTAAGCGCCGTTTCGGTCGATGGGCGCGACGCTCACAAGGCGCGAAACGTCCACATGGTCGCCCTCCGCGGCAAGGCGGAGCTTGTCGACCGTGATCTGTAAGGCACCGCGGTAATCCGATACGCTGCCGCGGATCTTGATGACCTTGCCCGCGTCGCGCTCGCCGATGGGACCGGCATAGTCCCAGACCTTTGCTTCGATGGTGCCGCTCTCGTCGGCGAGCACGGCGGTCAGAAACGGCTTGCCGCTGGCTGTCACCTTGGAAAAGGCGGATTTGAGCAGGTAGAAGCCCTCCACGTCGATGCCGCGCGCCATGCGCGCGATGGGCAGATCGTATTCCATAAAATATCCTCTTTTCTGCCCGCGCGGCGGCGCGGGCGTTCCTTTTGTTCTGAAAAATTTATTATAGCACGGAACGCGCCGGAGTGCACGGATTTTCTTACGCTTTCCCCGCGCGACTCAGCCAGCCCTTCCCCTCGGTAAAACGCGCGACGAGAAACGACACGACGTAGTCGCCCGCGGAGTTGATCATCGTGGCGGGCGGGTCGACCAGATTGCCGATCGTGACGGCGATGGGGTAGGCAATGGCCATCTGCGCAGGGAAGAAGAGCGTGCAGATGATGTACTCGCCGATGTACCCGCCGCCGGGGATGCCGCTCATGGCGACAGAGCTGAACACGGCCGCGAGCAGGATCTTGACGACCAGCCCCGCGCCCTCGAGCGGGATGCCGAACACGCCGAAGAGGAACGCGATCTTCAGCACGCAGCTGAAGCACGAGCCGTCCATGTGCATCGTCGCGCCCAGCGGCAGGACGAGGTCGGAGATGTCACGCGGCACGCCGCTGTCTTCCGCGGCCTCTAAATTTGTCGGGATCGTCGCGACGGACGAGCAGGTGCCGAGCGCCGTGACCGCGGGGCGCAGGATGTGCCGCCGCATGACGCGCACACCCTCCTTTCCGCCGCCGAGATAGGCATAGAGCGGAAACGCGACGAGCGCGTAGACAAAGCAGAGCGGATAGTAGACGAGCATCGCGCGGCCATAGGCCGCGGTGATCTGTGCACCGTAGGTCGCGACGAGTGAGGCGAAAAAACCGAAAAACGCGACGGGCGCGTAGTAGGAGATGAGCGAGACGACCTTCAAAAGGCAGTTCGTCATGTCCTGCAGGACTTTTGCCGTCAGGCAGTCCGCGCCGCCGCTCAGATTGACGCCAAAGCCGATGAGGATGGAGAAGACGATGAGCGGCAGCATCGCGCGGCGGGACAGCAGCGCCGCGAAATCCTCGACCGTGAAGAAGTTGACGAGCAGCTGTGCGACGCTCGCCTGTTCATCGACCGCGCCCGCCGCCGCGTCCGCCCACGGCTCGAGGACCGGGGGATAGAGGCGCATCGCAAAGAGCATGATGACTGCGGCGATAAGGCCCGTGACGATGAAGACCAAAAGCGTCGTGCCCATGATCTTCCCTGCGCGCTTCGGGCTTTTCATGCAGGCGATGGAGCTACTCAGCGAGCAGAACACGAGCGGCACGACGATGCAGAACATCAGGTTAATGAAGATCGTGCCGAGCGGGGCGAGACACGTCGCCCCCGGCCACAGCGCGCCCAGCACGCATCCGAGTACGATGGCGAGCAGCATCGCGCTCAGAAAGCCGTAGGTGCGGAAAAAGGAACGAGACATAGAATTCCTCCCTTAAAAATTGCGTTCAACACAATATAGCGGGAGGACTTGGACGATATGCGAAATCAAAAAAGGACACATCCGTACGGATGTGTCTTTTTTTTGAGTTATTCAAGCTCGAATGCGCCGGTGTAGAGTTGGTAATAGGTTCCTTTTTCCGCAATCAGCTTTTCGTGGCTGCCGCGTTCGATGATGCGGCCGTGGTCGAGGACCATGATGACATCGGAATTCTTGACGGTGGACAGGCGGTGCGCGATGACAAACACCGTGCGGCCCTCCATCAGCTGATCCATGCCGCGCTGGACGATGGCCTCGGTGCGTGTGTCGATGGACGAGGTCGCCTCGTCGAGGATCATGACCGGCGGGTCGGCGACCGCCGCGCGGGCGATGGAGATGAGCTGGCGCTGACCCTGCGAGAGGTTTGCGCCGTTGTTGGCGAGCTCCGTCGCGTAGCCCTGCGGAAGGCGCGTAATGAAATCGTCCGCGCCGGCGAGCCTTGCCGCGGCGATGCACTCTTCATCCGTCGCGTTGAGTTTACCATAACGGATGTTGTCCATCACCGTGCCGGTGAAGAGGTTGACGTCCTGCAGGACGATGCCGAGCGAGCGGCGCAGGTCGGCCTTTTTGATCTTGCTGACGTCGATGCCGTCGTAGAGGATCTGGCCGTCGGCAATGTCGTAAAAGCGGTTGATGAGGTTCGTGATGGTCGTCTTGCCCGCGCCGGTCGCGCCGACAAAGGCGACCTTCTGGCCGGGCTCTGCGTAGACGGAGACGTCGTGCAGGACCTCTTTGTTCGGCTCGTAGCCGAAGTCCACGTCGATGAGGCGCACGTCGCCGCGCAGCTCGCGGTAAGAGGCCTTGCCGTTGTCGTTCGGGTTCTTCCACGCCCAGTGGCCGGTGTGATGGTCGCTCTCGGTGATCGTGCCGTCGGGGGCGATGTCCGCGTCGACGAGCGTGACGAAGCCGTCGTCCGTCTCGGCCTTTTCATCGATGAGGGAGAAGACGCGCTGCGCGCCTGCGCCCGCCATGACGATGGAGTTGATCTGCTGGGAGAGCTGGTTGATGTTGCCCGTGAACTGCTTGGTCATGTTGAGGAACGGGACGAGAATCGAGATATCCAGCGCCTTGCCGGAAAGGCTCAGGTTCGGAACGCCGATAAGCAGCAGCACGCCGCCCACGAGCGCCAGAGCCACATAGAGGAAGTTGCCGATGTTGCCGATGATGGGGCCGAGCACGCTGGCATAGGCGTGGGCGCGGTAGCTGTCTTCAAAGAGGGCGTCGTTGATCTTGTCGAACTCCTCAATGGAGCGCTGCTCGTGGCAGAAGACCTTGACGACCTTCTGGCCGGTCATCGTCTCCTGAATATAGCCCTCGGTTTTGGCGACGGCCTGCTGCTGGCGCAGGAAGAATTTGGCGCTGCCGCCGCCGACGCGCTTGGTGACGACGATCATCAGAATCACGCCGAGCACCGAAATGAGCGTCAGCCAGATGCTGAAATAGAGCATAATGCCGAACACGGCCAGCACGATCGCGCCAGACTGGATGAAGGCGGGGATGGCTTCGGACACGAGCTGGCGCAGCGTGTCGATATCGTTGGTGTAGAAGCTCATGATATCGCCGTGCTGGTGGGTGTCGAAGTAGCGGATGGGAAGATCCTGCATGCCGCCGAACATCTCCTGACGGAGCTTGTCGAGAAAGCCCTGCGTCATATAGGCCATGAGCTGCTTGTAGACCAGGATCGCGATGATCGAGAGCACATAGAGCGAGATGAGCAGCGACAGGATGGGGATGAGCTCTGCTTTGGCGGAGACCCAGTCGCGCGAGACGTACCACTTTTCGATGACCTGAATGACATTCTGCACGAAAAGCGACGGGATCGACGTGACGATGGCCGAGAACAGGATGCACGCGAACGTGACGGGCGCGAGCACAGGATAGTAGGAAAAGAGCTTTTTCACCGTGCGCTTAAGCATGGCGAGGTTCGCCGCGCCGTCGTTTGGGCGGCGGGAATTCTTGGGATCACGCTTCATCCTGCTCACCTCCGTTCGTCTGGGATTCGTAGACCTCGCGGTAAATTTCACTCGAAGCGAGGAGCTCCTCGTGCGTGCCCATGTCCGCAATATGGCCGTTGTCCATCACGAGAATGAGGTCGGCATCCTGCACGGACGCGACGCGCTGGGCAATGATGATCTTCGTCGTCTCGGGGATATAGGTGCGGAAGCCCTCGCGGATCAGCGCGTCGGTGCGCGTGTCGACCGCGGAGGTCGAGTCGTCGAGGATCAGAATCTTCGGCTTTTTGAGAAGCGCCCGGGCGATGCAGAGACGCTGCTTCTGTCCGCCGGAGACGTTCGAGCCGCCCTGCTCGATATAGGTGTCATACCCGTCGGGGAAGGAGCGGACGAATTCGTCCGCCTGCGCGAGCCTGCACGCCTCGACCATCTCGTCGTCGGTGGCGTTTTCGTTGCCCCAGCGCAGGTTATCCTTGACCGTGCCGGAAAACAGCACATTCTTTTGCAGCACGACGCTGACCGCGCCGCGCAGCGCCTCAAGGTCGTATTCGCGCACATCGCGCCCGCCGACTCTGACGCAGCCCTCGCTCACATCGTAAAGGCGCGGGATGAGCTGCACGAGGGTCGACTTGCTCGAGCCCGTACCGCCGAGGATGCCGACGGTCATGCCCGAGTCGATGTGCAGGTTGATGTCCTGCAGCGCGAATTTCTTCGCCTGTGCGGAGTACTTGAAGCTGACGTTTTCAAAGTCGATGGAGCCGTCCTTCACGTCCATCGCGGGAGATGCGGGATCGGTGAGCGCGGGCTCTTCCTCGAGTACCTCGCAGATACGGACGAAGGACTCATACGACATCGTCATCATCACGTAGATCATCGAGATCATCATCAGCGACATTAAGATCTGCATGCCGTAGGTCAGCATGGCCGAGAGCTGGCCGACGTCGATGGTCGTGCCGCCGTTGGTGATGATGAGATTCGAGCCGATGTAGAGCACGAAGACCATGTTGAAGTACACGCAGAACTGCATCAGCGGGGTGTTGAGCGCGACCACGCGCTCGGCGTAGGTGAAGTCCCTGGCAATGTCGTGCGAAGCGGCGGCGAACTTCTTCTTTTCGTACTCCTCGCGGGCAAAGCCCTTGACAACGCGCATCGCGCGCACGTTTTCCTCTACGGATTCGTTGAGCCGGTCATACTTGCGGAACACCGCGCGGAACGCGGGCATCGCCTTGCGCGCGATGAGAAGAAGCCCCACGATCAGGAGCGGGACGACGATGACGAAGGTCGTCGCGAGCGCGCCGCCCATGATATAGGCCATGATGATGGCAAAGAGGAACATCAGCGGGGCGCGCACGGCGATGCGGATGCAGACCATAAAGGCCATCTGCACGTTATTGACGTCCGTCGTCATGCGCGTGACGAGCGAGGCGGACGAGAATTTGTCGATATTCTCGAAGGCAAAGTCCTGCACGCGGGTAAAGACATCGTGACGGACGTTTTTGGCAAAGCCCGCGCTCGCGCGCGAACCGAACAGGCCGCCCGCCGCGCCGCAGGCGAGCGACACCAGCGCCATCAGAACGAGCGCAAGGCCCACGCGCACGATGCCGCCGAGCGCCGCGCCGGCCTTGACCTCGTTGATGAGGTTGGCGGTGAAAAACGGGATCAGCACTTCGATCGCGACCTCGCCGACCATGCACAAAAGCGTCAGGATCGTGGGCTTTTTGTATTCGCGGATGCAGCCCATCAGCTGCCGGATCATTTTCATTGGCATTTCTCTCCTTTCTTTGGGGGACAGGGAGGAAGCGTTCCCTCCTCAATCATACGGCGGCGCTGGTCGTCAAAGGTATCGTGGATGGTGCGCAGCGCCTCGCAGAATTTGTCGCGTTCACCGGGCGCGAGCTGTTCGAAAAACGCGCGGTATTCCGCCGCGTCCTTTTCAAAAAAGCTCTGGATGTATTCCTCCGCCTTTTCCGTGGCGCGCAGACGGATGATGCGCCGGTCGTCCGGGTCGCTCAGCCGCTCGGCAAAGCCGCCGTCCACGAGCCGGTCCACAAGCTTGCTCATCTGCTGCTTGGGCATGCGGGCGAAATTTGCAAGCTCCGTCATCGTCATCGTGCGGCCGCTGCGGCGCAGCGACTGGATGCAGTAGTACATGTCAAGGCTCACGCCGTCGTTGAGCATGCGCTTGAAGGGGCGGGCGAACCAGTAGTGCCACGCGGGGATGGTGTCGAGCAGCAGCTCCTGGATATCGTTGGTCTGCATAAGATGTCTCCTTTCAATAGAATGTTCACTGATATTGACTATCAGCCTGCGTCAACAGTGGTTAGGATACAACAATTTAAAATGATTTGCAAGAGAAAAATGTGCAAAAAGGGCGCAAAAAAACGGCAGTCGAAGACTGCCGTTTTAGAGGATAAAACAGGGAAATCGCCGCGCTATGAATGACTGCAGGAGAGCAGCATGGATTCCTCCGGCGAGAGAAGAGAAAGCAAAAGAGTGACCGTTTCGCCGTTGGCGCTCTGCTCGAGCGTGATGGTCTGCGTGGCCGCGTCCAGATGGCTGACGGAATAGCCGTCCTCGCTTTCCACGCGGATGGTATTGTCGCCGTTGCGGCAGTGATGCTCCGTGATGTGCATTTCCTTGCCGCAGAGAAAGTAGGTGTAGCTCGTCTCCTTGCAGGCGTCCGCCGCCAAAACGGGAACGAGCAGCGCAAGCGAAAACGCCAGGGACAACAACAGGGAAGGGAGCCGTTTCATCGTACCGTCCTCCTTTATACCGTTTTCCAATCGCTGACAGGGATGCTTACACCAACAGCATGGCATGAAAAGGAGAAAAAGGCAAGAGAAATTTGAATTTTACAAAAAATCTGGAGATTTGCCAAAAATACAGGGCGAAAATGGTGCGAAATCACGAGTAAGGCCCACGCCGGGATAAACGGCGCGGGCCTTTTGTCATTGCTTGATCTTTACATTGTTCCGCACGGTGCGTTCGCTGCGGGGACGATTGGAAAGGCTTTGCAGCACGGCGCTGATCTGGCCCTCGGCGGCTTCGACCTCGGCGTGGAACGCGCGGGCGGAGACACGCAGCGCCCCGTGGCCGAGGATGATGACCTGCTCGGGCCCGTCGGACGTGGCGACGCGCACGCGCCGCTCGCGGCGCAGCTCGTAGGTCGCGCGCTCGATGTAGGTGTCGGCGGTCTCGGCCTCCTTGGTGTAAACGACCTTCACGCCGTGCACCGTCTGCACGCTGCCGGGGTTGCCCTTGACCTTGTAGGCGTCAAACACCGCGATGACGCGGCATTTGCGAAAGCCCTGATAGTTCGCGAGGATATCGATGAGCGCGCTGCGTGCGGCGGCGATATCCTGCGCGGCGAGCGCGGCAAGCTCGCCCCACGCGAAGATGATGTTGTAGCCGTCCACGAGGAGATATTCCGTGTCGGCGGTCTGAAGCGTGACGTGATACTGCTCGGAAAGCGAGGTGCGCGCGGGCTTTTTCGCCGGCTCGAACGCGCGGCGCTCGACCCTGCCGTAGGTGCGCTCGAAGATGCTTTGCAGCTCCTTGTCCTCGGCATACGCGCCGCCCGCGCCCACGCCGCGGCGGGGGAGGGGGGCTTCCTCCTGCTCGGCTTTCTCCACGCCGAGGCGGATGCCGCTGTCGCAGTGCACGTGCTGCGCGACCTCGTCCCACGGGATCGTGACGCTGCCGCCGTGGTCGCAGAAAACGGAGGATGAGGGATTGTCCGTGTCGTGTTCGGCGTCGTAGCCGATGACGGCGGCGACCGCGTCCTGATCCTGACAGGCTTCGTAGCCGTGGACGGTGCAGGAAAGCTGCCCGCGCCCGCGCGTATAGGCCGCGACGCTTTCAAAATAGTCGCGCATGCCGCGCACCGGCGCAAAGCCGGTGAGGACGGTGTTCTCCCCCTCGCTCTGCGGCGGCTCGACCGTGCCGCCCATGTTCTGAAGGTCCGTCATCGCGCGGCCCACGCACTCCGGCGGCACCTCCAGCCGGAAGTCGTAGTACGGCTCGAGCAGTACGCTCTCCGCCTGCATCAAACCCTGGCGCACGGCGCGGTAGGTCGCCTGACGGAAGTCGCCGCCCTCGGTGTGCTTTAAGTGCGCGCGGCCCGCGACGAGTGTGAATTTCACATCCGTCAGCGGCGCGCCGGTCAGCACGCCCGCGTGCTCGCGCTCGAGCAGATGCGTGAAGATGAGCCGCTGCCAGTTGAGGTCCAGCACGTCCGTCGCCACGGCGGAGGCGAGCTGGATGCCCGCGCCGCGCGCAAGCGGTTCGATCAGAAGCTGCACCTCCGCGTAGTGGCGCAAAGGCTCGAAATGCCCCATACCGAGCACGGGCGCGGCGATGGTCTCGCGGTAGACGATGCTGCCCTCGCCAAAGCTTACGTCAAGGCCGAAGCGGTCCGAAATCAGGCGGCGGAGGATCTCAAGCTGGATCTTGCCCATGAGCTGCACGTGGATCTGCCCGTGCCGCTCGTCCCAGACGATGCGCAGCATCGGGTCCTCTTCCTCGAGCTCGCGCAGCTTTTGAAGCGCGCTGTGCGCGTCCGCGCCGTCCGGCAGGATGAGCTGATAGGTGAGCACGGGCTGTAAAAGCGGCGCGCCGCCCTCGGCCTCCGCGCCAAGGCCCAGCCCCACATAGCTGCGGCTCAGGCCCGTGACGGCCACGACGCTGCCCGCACCCGCTTCCTCAAGCGGGCGGAACCTGACGCCTGAGTACAGGCGCAGCTGGTCGGCCTTTTCGCTGTAGGACTTGCCCTGCGCGTCGTAGGCGAGCGGCGCTTTCACGCGCAGCGTGCCGCCCGTGACCTTGAGCCACGTCAGGCGCGCGCCCTGCGCGTCGCGCGAGATTTTAAAGACCCGCGCGCCGAAGGCATCGGGATAGTCCGGCTCGATGGTGAAGCGGCCGAGCGCGGCGAGCAGCTCCGCAACGCCCTGCATTTTGAGCGCCGAGCCGAAAAAGCAGGGGTAGACCATGCGCTGCTCGACCATGTCGGCGATGCACTCGTCCGTGACCGCGCCGCGCTCCAGCATCTGCTCGAGTGCCGTCTCATCGCAGAGGGCGAGCGCTTCGTCGCGCTCGCTCACGGGCGCGGAGAAATCGACGCATTCCGCGCTCAGCGCCGTCGTGAGCTGGGGCATCAGGGCGCTTTTATCCGCGCCCGCGAGGTCCATCTTGTTGATGAAGAGAAACGTCGGCACGCTGTAGCGCTCGAGCAGCCGCCAGAGCGTGCGCGTGTGGCTCTGCACGCCGTCGCTGCCGCTGATGACGAGCACCGCGTAGTCGAGCACGGAGAGCGTGCGCTCCATCTCGGCGGAGAAATCGACGTGGCCCGGCGTGTCGAGCAGGGTGATCTCGGTCTCGCCGGCGGTGAGCATGGCCTGCTTGGCAAAGATCGTGATGCCGCGCTCGCGCTCGAGCGCGTCGGTATCGAGGAAGGCGTCGCCATGGTCCACGCGGCCGAGCCGACGCAGCGCGCCGGAGGCGAACAGCAGCCCTTCGGACAGGGTCGTTTTGCCGGAGTCCACGTGGGCGAGCACGCCGATGGTGATCTTTTTCATGACGGACCTCCTTTCAGAGAAATGCGCCGCCGCGTCGCGCGGCGGCAAAAAGTACTATTATTATATAATATTCCCGCGCGTCAGGCAAGAGGGGGCGTGAGCGCAATGTGGGGGCGTGAGCGCAATGTGCGGGCGGAAGGGAGACTTACATACTATATAACGTGGGGAAGAAGATGAATTTTGCCCGGCAGGACGATTATTACCTGCCGGGCATCTTTGATATGAAATAAGCACACGATTAAAATAAAATGATGATAAAATGCTTTGAGGAAGATCTTTGATGCGGCTAAACTGCATTAAATCCCATTTGTTAAGTTTTGCACGCTCTGCGCAGCGCTCGCTTTTCCTGTTTTAAAGAAGGGTGTTGGTCAGATTCTGTATAAAGCCCTTGATGAACTCCTGATTGATCGAATAGCTCACGCGCGGGTTCTGCTTGTCCACGTTGATGAACCCGGCGGACACGAGCGAGCTCATGTGGTGGGAGATCGTGGCGGGGGAAAGGCCGATGCGCTCGGAAAGGTCCTGCCCGCACAGCGGCTCGGCCTTGACCAGCTTCAAAATATCCAGCCGCCGCTTGTCGGAGATGGCCTTGAGCCGGTCGCAGAGGTATTCGGTGTTGTCACTGTACTGGCGGATGAGCTCGCCGAGCCGGTGGTGATAGATGCCGGGGATGAAGTAGACCGTGCTGCCGGGGACCAGCGAGTCCCAGATGAGCCCGATGCCGTTGAAGAAGGCGGCGCTGGGGCAGACGGCCATCTGGTCGAGCGCGAGCTGCTGCATCCCAAACTGCTCCATAAAGTCCGCAGGCTCGCCGGCCAGCGCGGCCTTCGTCTGCGCGACGGCGGCGCCGAATTCGTCCTGCAGCGCCGCTTCGTGCTCACGGATGACGGGAGTGCAGAGGGCGAGCAGTTCCTGATAGAGGCCGAAGTAGTATTCCGGCTGGCGCCAGAGCTGGGAGCAGAGCCACTTGGTCTGCTCGCTGCAGGGGTAGACCGCGAGGAACTGCAGCAGATTTTCAAAATCCTGCACCTCAGGCGGGAGCTCCGAGCCGCGGTTGAGCGTGAGCGCGATCAGATGGCGCAGCGTTTCCGGCTGGGAGAGCGTTTCGGTCTGATGCTCGGCGATCAGATGAAAAAACGCCCAGATCAGCCGGTGATCGTTCGGCGAATTGGGCTGAAAAAAGGGCCGCAGCAGGTCCTGACGCTGCTCGAGCAGCGCGAGGACCGCTTCCTCCAGCGCCTGTGCCGGTGCGACGAGGGCGGTGAGCTCCTCGGCGGGGATGCTGTATTTTAAGGTAAGGCTCTCGCAGATGCGCGATACGGAATTCGGGATATCCGGCGTCTGCGCGAAGCAGCGCTCCAGGATAAAATTCAGCTCGAGCATGGGGTCATAGGCGGGGAGATACTGCACGCTCATGTGGTGCCTCCTGTCAGATTTTATTCATTCATATTACACTATACTATCCCGCAGGGGAAATAGCAAGCGAAAAAGCGATGCAATTCGAAAATTATCAAATACGCACAATCCGTGCGGCGAAAATTTTCATTTTATAGATATCGAATTAAAAATTGATAATTATGTCGAATTTTCGATTGACATTTCGAAAACATCGAGATAATATGACTTCATATTCAATATTGATTTGATGCACGTCGAATCAATAGCAAAACGGACGCGCCGCTGTGGAGAAGCGGGACCGGGTCCGCTTTGACGAAAATCAAAAGGAAAAGGAGAGAGTCCCTATGAAAATGGGCAAGCGTATTCTTTCGCTGCTGCTGTGCGCCGTGATGGTCTTCTCACTGGCCGTCACCGGTGTCAGCGCGGCGGACAAGACTTCGGAAGCTGCTGATGCACAGCAGTGGATCAAGCCGGAATACACGGACGCCGTGGATACCGGCAGCGCGGACAGCGTTGTCGATCTCAGCGGCGGCAGCTGGAAAAACGCTGACAGCGAGGAGGTCCAGCTGACAAACGGCGGCGATCTGCACGCTTCCACCGATCTGGTGGAGGTCATCGTCGTGATGGAGGAGCAGCCGCTCATCAAGCGCGCCGTTACCTTCGGCATGGAAGGCGATATGCCCGTCTACATGACCATGAGCAGCACGGTCAGCACCGAGCAGACCATGCTGCGCACGCACGACAGCGCGAGAGCGCAGATCGCTTCTCTCTGCGGCGGCAAGGCCGACACCACCGGTTATGACTACACCGTGGTCCTCAACGGCTTCTCGATGACCATGCCCTACGGCAAGATCGCCGAGGCTGAGCAGCTGCCCGGCGTGAAGTACATCCGCGAGTCCCGCACCTACAACGTGCCCGAGGACCAGTCCAGCTACGATCTGGCCATGGCCAACAGCACCGGCATGATCGGCTCCGACGTGGTCAACGACATGTCGTTCGCGGGCGCTGACGGCGCCGGCACGCTGGTCGCCATTCTGGATACCGGTATCGCAGAGGGTCACGAGGCTTTCTCCGTTGATCCCAAGGATCTGAGCGCCGCGCGCTACGGTTCGGTGAGCGCGCTGCAGGCCGCCATCAGCGGCGCAGCGCTTTCCTCCGGCGTGACGAACGCCGCAGACGCGTGGATCAGCGCCAAGATCCCCTATGCCTATAACTACGCCAACATGACCACCGGCGGCTATTCCACCGCGCAGCCCCACGGCACGCACGTGGCCGGTATCGTGGCGGGCAACAACGGCGAAGACTTCTTCGGCGTTGCGCCCGAGGCGCAGCTGCTTGTCATGAAGGTCTTTGACGAGCAGGGCTCCACGAGCGACGCCGCTCTGAACGCCGCGCTGGACGACGCCGTGAAGCTGGGCGCCGACTCCATCAACATGAGCCTTGGCTCCACCGCAGGCTTCTACTATGACCGCGGCACCGAGGAAGAGGCCTACAACAACTGCTGGGACGCGGGCGTGAACCTGCTGATCGCGGCGGGCAACGAGTACACCAACGCATACCAGAACCAGTACGGCAACAACCTCGGTCAGGCCGACACGCCGGATAACGCGGCGGTGGGCAGCCCGTCTACGAGCTACTCGGCCCTGTCCGTTGCCAGCGTGAACAACTGCAAGGTCCAGAACGACTATTTCAAGCTCGGCGGCGCGGACGCCGCGGACGAGGATCGCATTGCCTTCGGTCAGGCGGTCATGGCTGCTACCAGCGCAAGCCTGAGCATCATCGACTATCTGCGCACCTGGTCCGCGGACGCTTCTGCCAACTTCCCGAGCTTTGAGTATGTCGTCATCGGCAGCATTGGCGCGGACGAGGATTACGCCGCCGCCGGCATCACCGGCTCGACGGACCTTGCGGGCAAGTTCGTGCTCGTGAACCGCGGCACCACGACCTTTGAGGAAAAGGCCACCATCGCCCAGAGCTACGGCGCCGAGGGCGTGATCTTTGTCAACAACACGGCCAACGCCGGAAGCTTTGCGCCCGCGTTCAACAATTTCGTCCTGCCCGCCTGCGGCATCAGCCTGGAGGACGGCGAGAAGCTGGCCGCGGCCGAAAATAAGACCGTCACCTTCGGCCCCGCGCAGGGCACCTACTGGTACGGCAATGTTCCCACCGAGGAGCAGATCCCCTGGATCGACACCTTCCCCGCTGCGGACGCTTACACCATGAGCGACTTCTCCAGCTGGGGTCCCGCGCCCAACCTTGCCATCAAGCCGGAGATATCCGCCCCCGGCGGCAACATCATTTCCTCCGTCATCGGCGGCGGCTATGAAGCGATGAGCGGCACCTCCATGGCGACGCCCCACATGGCCGGCGCGGCCGCGCTGGTGCGCTCCTATGTGAAAAATGTGCTCGGCGTCACCGACGCGCAGGCGCTCCGCGACCTGACGGAGAACCTGATGATGAGCACTGCCGTTCCCGGTACCAACAGCACCGGTGCGGAGTTCTCTCCCCGCGAGCAGGGCGCAGGCCTTGTGAACGTGGAGAACGCCGTGAACACCAAGGCGTATCTTTCCACCGCAGCGGACGCGGACGGCGTCACCCGCCCGAAGGCGGAGCTCGGCTCCAGCGAGACCGGCGCCTTCTCCTTCACCTTCGACATCAATAACCTCACCGACGAGGCTCTGACTTACACGCTGACCGCTTCCTCCCTCACCGAGGGCATCAAGGTGCAGGACGGCGTCAAGTTCTCCAACCAGGTGTCCCAGCGCCTTGACGAGGGCGACTTCACCGTGAGCTACTCCGGCGCTACCGTCAGCGACGGTACGGTCTACGTGCCCGCAAGCGGCACGGCCACCGTGACGGTCGATCTCCAGCTCAGCGCGAGCTACATGGACGAGCTCTACCGCAACTTTGAAAACGGCAACTACTGCGAGGGTTATGTCTACCTCCAGCCCACTGACGGCGTCACGCTCGTGATCCCGTATCTGGGTTTCGTGGGCGACTGGGCCACCGCCGGCGTCGTCTTCGAGGGCGACATGAGCTCGAACTTCTCCCTCGCTCCCACGCAGTTCGCCACCGCCAACGTCATGGGCAGCGGCATCTATCTTGGCGAGGATGCCACCAACGACGACACCAAGTCCTATAACTATGACCGTCTGGCCTTCTCCTCCAAGATCGCCGGCAACCAGCAGTACCTTGCGATGCAGCTGGGCGTGCGCCGCAACCTGCTCAACTTTGAAGCCAGCATCACCAGCCCCGACGGCGAAAAGGTCTGGTCGCTCGGAAGCGACTACCTGCGCAAGGCCTTCTTCTACAACGGCTACGGCATCTACCGCTCCCAGATCATCAGCGACGGCTGGACCGGCCGCTACTATAACGAGGAGACCGGCGCTTATGACGGCGACTATGCTCCCACCGGTCAGTACTACACCCTGACCCTCTCCGGCTACGCCGGTCAGCAGACCGATGTGCCCAGCAGCGTCAGCTACAAGCTGTGGCTGGACAGCGGCGCGCCCGAGGTCAGCAATCTCCAGTGCTACACGGACGAGGCCGACGGCAAGTTCAAGCTGGCCTTCAACGTGCAGGACGACCACTATGTCCGCATGATCGAGCTCCACGACTCCACCGACAGCTGGGCCATCACCTATACCGCCGAGAACTTCAAGGATGTGGAGCCGCAGGGCAGCAAGAGCCTTGTCACCGTGGATCTGGACGACCTGTGCCAGTTCCTCGCCGACAACGGCCTGAACCCCGGCCGCGTCAAGATGTATGTCTACGACTACTCCATGAACTACAGCGTGACCTACATTGACCTCGGCCCCCAGTACCTGAGCCTTGCAAACGCTACCGTGGCCGTGGGCGACAAGCTCCAGATGGAGTACCGCGTCCTGCCCGCGCGCCTTGCCGATACGATCAAGCTCGACTGGACCTCCAGCGATGAGAGCATCGCTGCCGTGGATGAAAACGGCGTGGTCACCGGCGTTGCCAAGGGCCAGTGCGTCATCACCGCCACCGCCGAGAGCGGCCTTTCTGCGAGCGCCAACCTCACCGTCGGCGACGAGACCCTGCCGCCCGAGCAGCCCGAGATGCCCGACAACAACGCCCCTGTGGATTACCCCTCCGCTGAGGCCGACCCCGCCATCTGGGACAACAGCGTGGCCGCCAGCCCCTCCGACGAGCTGAACGACCGCTTTGAGGCTGACGGCCTGTGGTACAAGGTCACGGGCGAGAACACCGTCCAGCTGATCCGCAATCCTTCGGAGACCACGGGCTACAATAACCCCTATCCCAACGCGCCTGCCGCTCTGGTCATCCCCGAGACCGTGACCAACAGCGAGACGGGCAAGACCTACACCGTCACCACCATCGGCTACAAGGCCTTCTTCACCTGCAGCCAGCTCACCAGCGTTGTTCTGCCGGACACCATCCGTGTCATCGGCGACTACGCCTTCCAGACGAGCTGGGACACCTCTTCCATCACCTCCATGAACCTGCCCGAGGGCCTGGAGGAGATCGGCGCTTACGCCCTCTACAACATCCCCGTTGACTTCAAGCTGCCCAGCACCCTGAAGCGCATTGGCGACAGCGCCTTTTCCTGGAGCGGCATCACCGAGGTCCACTTCGGCGACGCCATCGAGGCCGTGGATGCCAGAGCCTTCAGCTTCTGCAGACAGCTCGTCAAGGCCGAGGTCACCAAGGAGACCCAGAATACCGAGGGCCTGTATCTGGAATGCACCGCACTGGAGGATGTCACCATTGAAAACGGCGTTACCATCCTGCCGGAGAACTGCTTCTTCGACTGCGGAAAGCTGACCTCCATCACGCTGCCGGACAGCGTCACAGAGCTCGGCAAGTCCGTGTTCTACGGCTGCGACTTCTCCAGCCTTGACTTCCTGAACACCGGCAGCGTCACCACGCTGGGCGACTTCTGCTTTGCCGGCAACGACAACCTCCACGATATCGTCGTTCCCGATTCCGTCACCTACGTGGGCACCAACCAGTTCTACTGGTGCAAGTACGTCAAGACCATCACCTTCGGCGCGAATGTCGCTTATGTCGGCAAGGGTGTCATGAGCACCTTCTTCACCGATCCCTCTGTGGAAAAGGTCGTACCTGAGGTTGGCAGCGCCACGGCCGGCGCGGCGGTCCGCCGCAGCGGCTATGTGGGCACCATGACCCGCAACGGCGTGAACTTCGACGTGTACTGCGGCTCCGCCTTCATCGTGGACGGCATCAGCTACATGCCTATCTCCGCCACCGAGGTCCAGGTCACCGGGTACGACGAGAGCACCGTGTTCGGCGTGGTCACCATCCCGGAGACCGTCACCTGCGAGGGCGACGAGACGGTCTACACCGTCACCTCTGTTGCTGACAAGCTCTTCTCCCAGAAGTACAACATCACCGAGGTGCACCTGCCCGACACCATCACCACCGTGGGTGAGCGTGCCTTTGACCAGATTCACGGCCTGAACTACATCAACATCCCCAAGGGCCTCACCGCCCTGACCGGCATTCAGGCCTTCGGCCACGGCGGCTGGGATGCTCTGGAGGCCGGCGAGTGGCAGGTGGACACCCTGTACGTTCCCGCGTCCCTCGCGACCTGGAATGTCAGCGCCTTCTCCGGCAACAAGTACACCACCGCCGTGCTGGAGAATGGTCTGCACATGGTGGGCAGCTACGGCCTTTCCAATAATGCCAAGCTGACCGATGTGAAGATGGCTTCTACCGTTCAGTTCCTGAAGAACAACGCGTTCTCCTCCTGCGAGGCACTGGAGAGCATCGAGCTGCCCGAGGGCCTGCTCTACATCGGCAATCAGGCCTTTATGAACGACCCGCTCAAGAGCGTTGAAATGTCCGACTCCGTCAAGTACGTCGGCACGCAGGCCTTTGAGTCCCTGAAGTACGACTACAGCACCAATCCCACGACCGTTACCTATGTGGGCGCGCCCGAGATCAAACTCGGCGGCGGCGTGAGCGGCCTTGGCTGGAACGCATTCTACAGGGACGCGAAGCTCACCGCGGTCCTTGGCAGCCAGCAGAACCTGCTCGTTGAGCGCTGCGACTTCACTGAGACCCCGGATGTCGTCTGGGACGGCAAGACCAACATCCCCGCCGGCGACTGGTCCCGCGTTCCCGCCGGTACCGTTCTGGAGATCACCGGCAGCGTCCGCATCGACGGCACGCTGATCATCGAGGACGGCGCCAAGGTCATCGTGACCAGGGACGGCGATCTGGAGATCGGCATGGGCGCGACTGTGGATACGAGCAAGATCACCTTCATCCGCGTTCCGAGCGATCCCACCACGCCTGTTACGCCCTCCACGCCGACCAATCCCACCACGCCCGAGCAGCCGGAGTTCCGCTTCGCCGACGTTCAGGACAAGAACGCCTTCTACTATGACTCCGTCTACTGGGCCGTCGAGAACGGTATCACCAACGGCATCACCGCCACGCTCTTCGGGCCGGACGGCAGCTGCACCCGCGCGCAGGCCGTGACCTTCCTCTGGCGCGCCGCCGGTGAGCCCGCGCCCGCGAGCACGGACATGCCCTTCACCGATGTGCCCGCTGACGCGTTCTACCGCACCGCGGTGCTGTGGGCGGTCGAAAACGGCGTGACCAACGGCACAAGCGCGACGACCTTCAGTCCCGACGCGACCTGCACCCGCGCGCAGATCGTGACCTTCCTCTGGCGCAGCCAGAAGTCGCCCGTGGTCAACTACGCGATGAACTTCTCCGACGTTGACAGCGGCGCGTTCTACGCCGAGGCCGTGCGCTGGGCGGTCAGCGAAAACGTGACCGCCGGTACGAGCGCCACGACCTTTACCCCGAACGCGACCTGCACCCGCGCGCAGATCGTCACGTTCCTCTATCGCGCCAGCAAGTAATATAAGCGCGATAAAAGCAAATGAAGAGAGCAGCAGGATTTTGAAGTGACCCCGAAAAGTTAGACAATATTTCAAAGGGGAAATTGTTTAAGCAG
>JAYABH010000039.1:0-20976 GCA_037343695.1 bacterium
ACCCCACTTGTTAGATAGTATATCATACTGTCTAACAAGTGGGGTGCAGTTCAAAAACACCGGGGACTTTTTCTGTTCTTTTATACGCTTTGTTATACAACTTGGAAAAGATAGAACTTGAGGTAATCCGTTTCCGGCACGTTCCAGAGGATCGGATGGTCCGGAGCCTGCGTGCGCGCTTCGATCTGCCGCAGCTCCACGCCCGCGTCCGCCGCAGCGGAGCGCAGCATGCGCTCAAAGCGCTCGGCAGGCATAAAGTGGCTGCACGAGGCCGTGGCAAAGTACCCGCCGCGCGGGAGCAGGCGCATCGCGCGCAGGTTGATCTCCTTATAGCCCTTTTCGGCGTTGTCCGCCGTGCGGCGCGACTTGGTGAACGCCGGGGGATCGAGGATGATGAGGTCGTAGGGCTTCTGGTGCGCGGCCTCGAGCCGGGGCAGGAGGTCGAATACGTCCGCGGCGAGAAAGTCCATGCGGCCTTCAAGGCCGTTGCGCGCGGCGTTCGCGCGCGCCATTTCGATGGCGCTCTCGGAAACGTCCACCGCCGTCACATGCTCCGCCCCGCCTTTGGCGGCGTTGAGCGCGAACGAGCCGGTGTGCGTGAAGCAGTCGAGCACGCGCCTGCCGCGCGCAAGCTTGGCGACGGCAAGGCGGTTGAACTTCTGGTCGAGGAAAAAGCCCGTCTTCTGCCCGTTTTCGACATCCACGCGGTAGTAGACGCCGTTTTCGCAGATCTCGGTGACGGGGCTTTCGGGCGTCTGCTTTCCGGGCAGCGGGAACCAGCCCTTGCCCTGCGTCAGGCCCTCCTTTTCGCGCAGCAGCACGTCGTTGCGCTCGAAAAGGCCGTCGATCTGTTCGCCGTCCTCCTCCAGAACCTCGACGATGAGGGGGAAGAGCATGTCCTTGATCTTCTCCATGCCGAGCGAGAGCGTCTGCGTGACGAGCAGGTTTTCAAACCGGTCCACCGTCAGGCCGGGGAAGGCGTCCGCCTCGCCGAAGATCAGGCGGCAGCAGCCCGTCTGCCCCTCCATGACCGCCTTGCGGTAGTCCCAGGCGTAGCGCACGCGCCGCCGCCAGAAAGCTTCGTCGAAGCGGTCGTTCGCGTTGCGCGAGACGATGCGCACGCGCAGGCGGCTCGCACGGCTCAAAAAGCCCGTGCCGAGATATTTCCCCTTTTCGGACACCACGTCCACGAGCGCGCCGTTTTCGCACTCGCTTTCCGCCGGCTGACCGGACACGTCGGAGTCGTAGACCCAGGGGTGCCCGCTCTCGAGCCAGCGCGTGCCTTTGGCGGTGACGGTAACGATCGGATATTCGCGTGCAGCTTTCATACATCAGGTTCCTTTTTCAAAGTTTTCCCCATCATACCACGCAAAGCGCCGCGGCACAACTCATTTGTTGAGGAAAAAGAGCCCCACAAGGCAAAGCACCAGACCCACGATCTTATTGAGCGTGATGGCCTCGTGATAGACAAGATACCCCACGAACACGAGGATCGCCGCGATGGCCGCGGCGGACGTGACCTGAAACGCGCTGACGGGCCAGCCCGCCTTGTAGGCGTGCATGCTGCCGGCCTCCAGCCCCACGACGGCAAGGCCCAGAAGGTACGGCGCCCAGTTCATATTGCCGTACTCGCGCAGAAGGTCCGCGCCGCCGCGGTTCGTGGCAAAGTAGAGAATGCCGGAAAAGATCGAGCCGATGAGATAGGTGACGGTCAGCGACGCGAGCGGATCGACGCTCTCGGGCAGGGATTTTGCGCAGATGTGATACACCGTGTTCGACGCGACGACGAGAATGAGCGGCCAGAAATAAGCCATGGGGATCCCTCCTTGATGATCGTGCAGGATGCGGAAACGGCAGCCAGAGCTTCCGCCTGACTGCCGGTAGGTGCGCACCCGTTCTGCTGTTTTTCAAAAGTCTATCAGGCCGCTGCGCGCTTGTCAAGCGCAATGGCGGCGCGGCGATTCCGACAAATTTGCGCAGTCCGGTTCATACAACCTGCCGCTTGTTTTTTTCGCCCCGCCGTGCTACGATTTACTTGTCAAAATCAATGCGCGCCGCGCCCTGCGGCGCAGTCTGCAATGGAGGTCAACTATGAGCTATCCCAAGACCGGCGAAGAAGTTTACGTCAGCCTGAACCTTTCCAACACCATGCTCACTGGTCTCGGCAAGGGGACCATCACCCGCGAGGATGTTTCGGTGGATTACCTGAAAAAGCTGTTCGCGCAGCACGGTGTCATCGTTTCCGCCAAGCCGGAATACCGCAACATCATGGAGCGCGTGAACAACACCTACGACTTAGGGCTTGATATCCCTGAAAAGCTCCGTCTCTTCCAGCTCTCCGAGCAGCACCGCCGTCTGGTGGTCGTCAACATCTCGGGCCTCCAGCGCAAGAACGGCTCGCTTCTGCCGTCCTACACCGAGGAGGAGCTCGATGAGGCGACCTTCACCTTCGTCAAGTACTATGTGCAGGGCGAGCACTACGACGAGCTCGTCGAGGAGAACAAGAAGCTGCGCTACGAGCTCGAGCAGGAGATCTCCTGGCGGAACCGCACGGATTCCGAGGGCTGATCGTTTCCGCGCGATGCGCGGAGGAATACGTATGGAAAGGGGATCTCGGAAAGAGGTCCCCTTTTTTGCCACATTGCACGCAGGAAGGGGGAATGGAATGTCACTGATCCAAAAGGGCGGATATGTGTTTTCCGTCGATATCGGGCGCACGGAGGAATATTATCGCACTCACGCGCTCTGCACCTGCGGGTGCTGCCGCAACTATTACGCGCAGGCGAAGGAGATGCTCCCGGAGCTGGCGGCGTTTTTGAGGGAATTCGGCGCTGATATCGCAAGACCCGACGAGGTGTGGAGCATCGAGCGGGGCGGCTCTGTTGTTTACCTTAGCGCCGACTACACGATCTGCGGGACCGTCGAAGTCATGGGGGTAGAAGACATTGAACTAGACGGCGGGCGGCGGCGTGTCGCCGTCACGGATGGCTTTGTTTCGCCGAGCGAGCAGACGGGGCCGTATTTCACGCTCTCGCTCGCGACGGAGCTCACGCTCCCGTGGGTGCTGGACGAGCCGTTTCCCCGGCAGTCCGCGGAGGACGCGCTGCCGAAGCCGAAGGGCATCTGGAAGCTCTTCCAAAAGTAAATGCGAAAAAAGGGAGAGACCGTGTCTCTCCCTTTTTTAAGGTGAAAACCGCCACTCGGCCAAGTGACGGTTTTCTAAGATTTCTTAGCAAAACTCTCATTTGATAGAGCCAACCGCTTGTCGCAGCGCCTTATCTATGCTCATTACAGCAAATTCTCCCGCGCTGTCAAGTGGCGCTGTGGGGTTCTTCTCTGATCTCGCCCTGCTCCGCTTCGATATCGTGAATGTGCTTGAGCAGGACGAACTCAATATAGTTGGTCATGGAGCGGTGCTCCCGCGTGGCCAGCACGCCGATCTTGTCAAATACCTCGTCGGATAAACGAAGCGTGAATACCCGTTTGTTCGTTGCCATACACAGCCTCCTGCCAAGTCTTTAGGCTATTGTATGGTTTCCGCTCAGAAAAGTATGCAGTCTATTGACATCTAAGTGACATCACTTTACAACGATATTATATCAAAAGAAAGGTGATGACATCATGGATTACAAGCCCCTGTATCTTCTGCTCTTCAACGCAACCACCGACGCATTGGAACAGCTCGACGTCCAGAACTACGGCAACGCAAGAGACATCCTCATCGCCGCCCAGCAAAAAGCCGAAGAGATCTACATCAACTCCGAAGATTAAAGCTCCCACCCCGCGGCGGCGAGCCAACGGCAATGCCGCCAGTTCTCCCCGCGGCGGCGAGCGCAGCAATGCCGCCAATTCTCCCTGCGGCGGCGAGCGAAGCAATGCCGCCGCCAACGCACTCCCCCAGCGCGGCAAGCGAAGCAACGCCGCGCCCGCACGCACTCTATCCCGCAGTTCAACCGCGCACCTCTCGCCGTGCGGCGAGCCGAAGGCAATGCCGCGCTGGCCCCGCAGGCACCGGCGAACCATCTACCGTCACTCGCGCCCCACGGAGTAGGGCGCGGTTGCTCCCACTCACGAAGCGCAGAATACCCGTGGCGAAGCCACGTACACCGCACCCGATTCCGCAGGCCGCGCAGCTCTTCAAGCTACAATCCCGCAATGGGCGGGGTCGAGGGGGAAGGCCCCTCGTCCTTTCTCTTGGGGGATTAAAAGGGGGATATTCTCTTTCGAGAAAGAGAATATCCCCCTTTTTTCGCATGCAGTGCCATCGGCGCTGCCACCCTCCCGCACAGGTGCGGGAACACGATCAATCCTTTTGATAAACAGCAAGCCCAAACGCTAATTGAACATCCAGCTCCCGCGCCCGCGCAGCCTTCTCCTGGTCTTTAGACCCCGTCTTATAGTAGTACGGCGTCATGCGAAACAGCGCTTGAATATCCTCATTGCAGGATAGATGAATCTCGTCTCGCACCTCGCGCGTTTCCACAAGCCGGAAGCCCTCCGCTTCAAGCGGCGTGGGCGGATTGTCGCGCGGCACATCGTAGATGAGCGCCTTGAGCTCCCACAGATGCTCGCGCAGGGGATAGGCGCGCAGAAGATACCCGCCGCGCTTCAGCACGCGCGCGAACTCCTCCGGCACGAAGGGGGAGAAGATGTTGAGCACCTCGTCCACGCTCCCGTCCGGCACAGGAAGGTGCGCGCACGAGGCCACGCAGAGCGTGAAGTCCCGCGAGCGCTTCGCCGCGTACTGGAGCGCCGTCTTGGAGATATCGACGCCGAGGAGTTCTCCCCGCTTGCCCGCGCGTTCGATGGCGCGCAGCACCGCGAGGGAATAGATCCCCTCGCCGCAGCCCGCGTCGAGCACCGTGGCATCGGCGGGCGCAAACTCCGCCGCCGCGTCCGCGACGGCCGCGATGAAGCGGTCGTAATAGCCCTTGTCCAGAAAGTCGCGCCGCGCGCGGACCATGAGCTTATCGTCCCCGTGATGGCCCTGCGCGCTGTTGAGCAGCAAGTTGACATAACCGCTTTTTGCCAGATCGAAGCTGTGGCCCTTCGGGCAGACATAGCTCCCCGCGCGCTTTTCAAGCGTCCCCGCGCAGACGGGACAGCACAGCCTTACCATCCGAGAAGCCCCATCTGCTGCGGCAGCTCCCCGCGCCCGAGCGCGCGCAGCTGCTGCTGGTTTTCCTCGGCCAGCGCGTCGGCGATGGCCATTTTGCGCACGATGTTTTTCATCGTCGTGTCAAAAAGCGTCCCGTCGCGGTAGTCGGCGGGGAAGATGAAGTCCACGCGCCCCTTAGCAAGCAGGTCCTCCACGCCCGCGCGGTTGCTGTCCTGATAGACGGCCACGGCCTGCCCGCCGTAGGCGCGCATCATCTTCATGCACGGCACGTCGGAAAGGCCGTCGCCGATGTAGATCATGTTCGTAAAGGGGATGCGCTTGGAGTCGTCGGGCATCGAAGCGTTGAGCTCCTTGTCCTTGGCGACATCCAGAATGCCCTTATTGATGCGGTAGACGAACTGCGTCTTATTCGTAAAATTGACGTCGAGCTTCGGCCACGAGGCAAGGCCCTGCTCGTTGTAGAAAAACTCGCAGGCGTAGATCTCCTTAAACTCGTGGCTCACGCCGCTGCCCTCGATGATCTCGCGCAGGCCCGAGGAGAGCACATAGTGCTCGATCTCCACGCCCTGCGTCTCGCCGAAGGCGTTGATGCGCGAGAACCAATCGACAACGCCGGGGAAGAGCTCGATCGCCCGCCCGCAGGAGACGAGATAGTCACGGCTCAGACGGATGCCCTTTTTGCGGCACTCCTCGATCATCGTGTACATGTAGGCGAGCAGACCGTCCATGCGGTTTTCATAGCCGAAACGGTTGGCAATGCTCCAGAACTCGTCGGGCGTGTAGCCGAGGGCGGGGATAAAGCTGTAATCCTGCATGTCGGTCGTGCAGAGGGTCTTGTCAAAGTCGTATAAAAAGGCGATGATGGGCTTTTTGTTCATGTCGGCTCCTTTTGGCCGCTCGCGCGGCCCAAGA
The DNA here is from genome assembly GCA_037343695.1 of bacterium. Taxonomy (GTDB): domain Bacteria; phylum Bacillota; class Clostridia; order Oscillospirales; family Oscillospiraceae; genus Hominicoprocola. The sequence continues at coordinate 6,032 of JAYABH010000039.1, forward strand.
AAATGAAAAGGGCGGCCTTTTGGCCGCCCTTTTGGGTGTTACTCTTCCCGGTGATAGTTGCGGCCGAACTGCAGATCGTCCAGACGGATGGACTGCTTTGCCGTTTCCACGAACGGGCTGTCGTCCGGCTCGAGCTCTTCGCTCTTTTCCTCCGCCGCCGCGCTCTGATCCTGCGCGGGGGCCTCCGGCGCGCTTTCTGCGCTCTCCGCCGGTTCGGCCGGCTGCTTGCGGAAGGAGGCGAGGATCGTCTCCTCGATGGCGCTCACGTCGGCCGCCGCCTTCTGCGCCGCCTCGTCCGTTTCCGCGATCTCCGCGGGCGTCAGGTCCGGGGCGCGCTCGATGAGCGCCAGTTGGGCTTCGCACAGCTCGCGCATCTTCTGCAAAAAGTCCGCCGTCTCGGTCTTGGCCGCGTTGAGCTTGCGCTGCTCCTGCTCAATGTCGCTCTGCAGCGCGCCGATCTTGGCGCGGGCTTCGTCCTCCGCGCCGGCGAGCACGGCCTTTTTCTTCTCCTCGGCCTCTTCGACCATGGTGTTGGCCATGCGCTGGGCGGTCAGGAGGGCGGCGCGCATGGAATCCTCCGTCGCGCGGTACTCCTCCACCTTGTCGACCAGCACCTTGAGCTTGGCCTTGAGGGCGGCGTTTTCTTTATAGAGCGAGGTATAATCGTCGGTCAGCTCGTCGAGAAACTCGTCGACCATCGCCATATTATATCCACCGAAGGCCGCTTTGCTGAAAGCGCGGCCGGAAACTTCCTGCGGTGTCAGCATGCTATCCCACTCTCCGTTTCTTTACAGGTAGAGGCCGTTATTTTCCAGCTCGTCGATCAGATCGCCCATGATATCCACATGATAGGGCGTGATGATGTACGTGTTGGCCGCGACCTTTTTGATCTTGCCCTCGCCCGCGTAGGCCACGCCGGAGAGGAAGTCGATCAGTCTTCTTGCAATGTCCTTGTTCGTGGACTCAAGGTTGATGACCACCGTGCGCTTTTCCTTCAGATGGTCGGCGATCTCGCTCGCGTTTTCAAAGCGCTCGGGCTTGACGAGCACGACCTTGAGCTGCGTGGTCGCGTTGATGTTCACGACCTTGTTGCGGCGGTCCTCCGCCTTGCGCTCGGCGCTGCGGCGGTCGGCAAAGGCGCCCGTGTCGCCGCGGTCTCTCAGATCGGGGAAATCATCTTCATATTCCTCGTCCTCATCCTCGTAGGGGTGAGCCCACTTTTTCAGATCATCCAAAATACCCATGGTATCAAGACCTCCTCGATCAAATCGTATAATTGCGGGCGCCGAAGATCGCCGTGCCGACGCGCACCATCGTCGCGCCTGCGCGCACCGCGTCCTCGTAGTCTCCGCTCATGCCCATTGACAGTATATCAAGTGTATTATCATACAACTTGGCATTGATGTCAACAAAAAGTGCATGAACTTTTTCAAAGTAGGGCAGGCTGCCGTGCTCGCCCTCGGCGACCGGCGGGATACACATGAGGCCGCGCACGCGGACATTTGCGCACTTTTTGGCCTCTTCCGCCGCCTGCTCCAGGCTCTCGGGCGCAAAGCCGCTCTTGGCCTCCTCGCCGCCGATATTCACCTCAAGCAGGATATCCTGCACGATGCCCAGCTTCTCGGCCTGCTTGTCGATGGCAGAGAGCAGCTCGAGCGAGCCGACCGATTCGATCATCGCGACCTTGCCAACGACATTTTTCACCTTGTTGCGCTGGAGGTGGCCGATAAAGTGCAGGGGCGCGCCGTCATAGGCGTGCTCGGCGAGCTTTTTCGTCATCTCCTGCTCGCGGTTCTCGCCCAGCGCGTCGATGCCCGCGGCGATGGCCTGGCGGCAGGCGTCCGCGTCGTTCATCTTGCTCGCGCCGACGAGGGTGATCTCGCTTACGTCGCGGCCGGCTTCCTTCGCCGCCGCGGCGATGTTCGCGCGCACGCGCGCGATGTTTTCAGCAATACTCATTTCTAATCTACGACCTTTCCGTTATATAGCTCTCCTGCCGAGACGATGACCTCGTCATTGGCCCGCAGGGTGTAAAGGGATGCCTGGCTTTCGGTGGCGGCTTCGATCTCTCCCGGTGTGACAAGGCAGTAGTCGCCGCCCTGATAGACGATGTTCACGGGCTTGAAGTAGGCCACGCGGCCCACAAGGCAGTAAACGCCGGACACGCCGTTTTCGTCCACGCGCAGCGCGTTTTTCGGGATGCGCAGCCCGTCGTACTCATGCAGGATGAGCTCGGCGTTCTGCTCGCGCAGCAGCGTCATGTAGGAAAGATAGCGGTTGCTCTGCACCACGAGAAGACGCTTGCCGTCCTCCTCCGCGCTCACGCGCGAGAGCGTCACCGGCAGGTCAAAGTCCACGCCCGAGGCAAGGCGCAGCGTCAGGCTGTCGCCGGCCTTGAGCCCCTCGGCGTCGGACGCGTTCACGCTCGCGGCAAAGTACCAGGTGCTGCCCTGGATGAGCTTGCCCACCGTGGTGGAAACGCTCTGCGGCGCGATGGAAGATAGCTGCGAGGGCGTCATGGTGTTCAGGCTCTCGGGCGTGAGCACGCTCTCGTACCCGTCGGCCACGGCGCTGTAGGTGCCGGAGACCGGGGCGGTGATGCGCGTGGTGCCGCCGCTCGCCGCGCCGGAAAGCGCGCTGATCTGCGCGTTCAGCTCCGTGAGCTGAGAGGCGAGGTCCTCGCTGCCGGAATACGCATACTCGCGCTTTAGCACCGTCGTCTTCAGCTTGTCCGAGAGCGTGTCGAGCGCGCTGTAGCTGCCGCCCTCGAACGCCGTGCGCACCTGCAAAATCTGGTCGCGGATGTCGGTATCCAGGCGCAGGGCGGTCTCAGTGTCGCTCGAAGCGCTCGCGGCGTACTCGAGCTGCTCTTTCTGCGCGCGCAGCGTTTCAAGCTCCTGCGTGCCCCTGAGCGCGTCGGCCGAGCGGTAGATCATCGCCACCGTGTCGCCCGCGCCCACGCGCGTGCCCTCGGCATGCGTCAGCTCGATGAGCGTGTCGGCGCAGTCAATGACCTGCTCCTCGCGCACGACATAGCCCCGCAGGGCGATCGACTCCTCGCTGTGGTAGCTGTAAACGAGCGTCGTCGTCTCGGGATCGACTAAGTACCGGTAGCCCTGCACGCCGAAATACCCGATGACCGCGAGCAGCAGCAATATCGTAATGATCTTTGTGGAAAGGGATGTAGATCTCATGAAGCGTCTCCCTTACAGGGCGGCTTCCTCCTGCTCGTCTGCGGCGCGAAGGTCCACGGGGTTCAGCGGCACGACCGTTGAGATCGCGTGCTTGTAGATCATCTGCTGCCGCCCGTCGCTCTCGAGCACGACGATGAAGCTGTCGAACCCGGTCACGACGCCGCGCATCTGAAAGCCGTTGACGAGAAAGACGGTCACCGGCACGCGCGTGCGGCGCACGGAGAGGAGAAAGAGGTCCTGCAAATTCGCAATTTTTTTCATGGCTGTTCGATCCTTTCTTTTTTTGCGGACCCTTAGGTCCGCGCTAAAGTCAGGATACGCCATACCGCTGTAAAATTTCTGTCGAAAAAGCGAGGCAGTCGGCAAGATCCCTCGTCTTTTTCCAGTAGTACCAGTGAATGCCTTTATCGCGCCGCAGCCAGGTGAGCTGGCGCTTGGCGTACTGGCGCGAACGGAGCTTGATCTCGTCGATGGCCTGCTCACGCGTGGCCGCGCCGTCCAGATAGGCGAGCGCTTCTTTGTAGCCGATGGCCTGTAAGGCCGTCACATCGCGCGGAACGCCGGAAGCGAGCAGCGCGCGCACCTCGTCGAAAAGCCCCGCCGCGACCATTTGGTCCACGCGCGCGTCGATCGCGCGCTTCATCTGGTCGCGGTCCTCGTAGGCAAGGCCGATGCGCACGGAATCGTAGCGCGGGGGGACAAGCTTCGTCTCCGCGTTGTGCTGCGCCATGGTCTTTCTGGTCTCGAAGAAAACCTCGAGCGCGCGGAGGATGCGCTTGCGGTCGTTCGGGTGAAGGAGCTTCGCCGTCTCGGGGTCGATGCGCTTTAGCTCTGCGTACAGCGCGTCTCCGCCCTCTTCTTCCCAGCGCGCTTCGAGCTCCGCGCGGTATCTGCCGTCCTTGTCGCCGCGCGCAAAGCCGTGGCCCGCGAGCAGGGCGTTTAAATAAAGCCCCGTGCCGCCGACGATGACGGGCTGCTTTCCGCGCGCGATGATGTCATCGACGCATTTCGCGGCGTCGTCCGCGTAGCGGGCGACGGAGTAATTTTCCTCCGGGGAAACGACGCCGACCATGTGGTGCGGCACGCCCTGCATTTCCTCCTCCGTCGGCGCGGCGGTGCCGATGACCATGCCGCGGTAGAGCTGCATCGAGTCGCAGGAGACGACCTCGCCGTGAAGCGCTTTGGCGAGCTCCACGCCGAGCCGCGTTTTGCCGCAGCCCGTGGGGCCGACGACGCATACGAGTTTCATAGCCGGTCCTCCTACGCGCGCTTGAACATCTTTTCAAGCTCGTATTTTGTGAGCTTCGCCTTCACGGGCCTGCCGTGGGGGCAGAACTGCACCTCGCCGCTCTGGACCTTGTCCACGAGCACGCGCAGCTCGCTCATGTCGCTCTTCCAGCCGCCCTTGATGGCCGCCTTGCAGGCCATGGTGTGCAGCAGCGCGTCGCGCGCGGCAGCGGGGTCCGCCGTGTGGGCGGTCACGAGCTTGCCGGCAAGCTCCTCGAGCGTGGGGATCGCATCGCCGCTGTCGATATCGGCGGGGATGGCGCGAAGAATGAGGCTCCCGCCGCCGAACTCCTCGCACTCAAAGCCGAACTCGCGCAGAAGAGCGAGGTTCGCCACAAGGGCACTGTACTCCTCGGCGTCAAAGTCCGCCACGAGCGGGGCGAGCAGGGCCTGACACATCACAGGCTCCTGATTGGCCTTCATGCGGTCGAAGTTCACGCGCTCGTGCGCGGCGTGCTTGTCGATGAGCCAGACGTTTTTGTCCTCGTCCTCGCAGACGATATAGGTGTCGAGCACCTCGCCCACGATGCACCACGGCGCGGCGGCGGAGGGCGTGAAGCTCGTCTGTTCGGGTTCAATCTCCGGTTCCGGCGCGGGCGCGAACGCGCTCACCGCCGGTGCTTCGGGCACCACGGGCACGGGCTGCGCCGCTTCGACCGGCGCGGGCACGACCGGACGGACCTCCTCGCGCATGGGCAGGGTGACAGGCCGCGAAACGGGGTTTTCCACAGAACTGACAGGTTTTTCCACAGGCTGTTCCACCGGCCTGGGGACAGCGGGCCTGATCGCGCCCGTCTCGCGCCGCACGTAGTCGGAAAGCGGCGCTTTGCCGCCGCTCTGCGTGTCGACGGCGGGCACGCGCGTCTGCCACTGGGGGGCGGACTTTACCGGCGCGCCCGGCTGCGCAGACGCGAGACGCGCGGGAGCAGAAGCGGGCGCTTCCGCCGCTCTCTGGCTCTCGCGGTACTGCTGGGATGTCATATTGGCGAAGAAATCGCCGCGCGGATTTGTGACCTGGGCGGCGGGCTTTGGCTGGGGGCGCTCGGCTTCCTCGCGCGCGTCGAGCGCGTGCATCGCCGCGTGGTAAACAAGGTCAAAGACGCGCTTTTCGCCGACGAACTTCACGATCGTCTTGGCGGGGTGGACGTTCACGTCCACCATGTCGTGCGGCAGGTCTACCATCAGCACGCAGCCGGGGAACTTGCCCTTCATCATGCGGTTCGCGTAGGCCTCCTCGAGCGCGGCGGTCAGCAGCTGGGACTTGACCAGCCGCCCGTTGACGAAAAACGTCTGCATGGCGCGCGTGCCGCGCGAGGATAAGGGAGAGGTGATAAAGCCGCTCACGCCGAGCTCCGCGTCCGTACCCTTGACCTCCACGAGCGAGAGCGTGAACTCGCGCCCGAGGGAGACGTAAACGGCGGAGCGCAGCGCGCCGTCGCCGGGGGTCAGGAGCGTCTGCGTGCCGTCCTTGATGAGCTTGAACGACACCTCCGGATGCGAGAGCGCAAGGTGGCCGACAAGGCCCGCGATGGCCGTGGCCTCCGCGCTGTCGCGCTTCATGAACTTTAAACGCGCGGGCGTGTTGTAGAAAAGGTCGCGCACGATGATGCTCGTGCCCTCGGGGCAGCCCGCGGGCGTGACCTCGCCGGGCACGCCGCCCTCCAAGTGCAGCGCAGCGCCCGCGTCCGCGCCGCGCTCGCGCGAGAAAATGTCGAGCCGGGACACGCTCGAGATCGCCGCGAGCGCTTCGCCGCGAAAGCCGAGCGTGCCGATGGCGGCAAGGTCCTCCGCCGTGCGCAGCTTGCTCGTCGCGTGGCGCAGGAAGGCCGTCGGCAGCTCGTCCGGCGCGATGCCGCAGCCGTCGTCGCTGACGCGAAGATAGGTCATGCCGCCGTTTTTCATCTCCACCGTCACGCTCTGCGCGCCGGCGTCGATGGCGTTTTCCAGCAGCTCCTTGACAACGCTCGCAGGGCGCTCGACCACCTCGCCCGCGGCGATGAGGTCGGCGACATGCGGCGATAATTGCTGAATATGGGGCATTGATTTCCTCCTTTTAGGAAGCGATAGTGAAAAGGGAAAGGGCATTGACGAGCATGTGGAGCAGGATCGACGTCCACAGCGTGCCCGAATGCTCATACGCCCAGGCAAACACAAGGCCGGGCACAAGGTATTGCAGCATCAAAATGAGATAGCCTAAGTCCCAGTTGGACACCGCCGCCGTCCACACGTGTAAAAACGCGAACAGCGCGCAGGAGAGGATATAGGCGAATATTCTGCTCTTTTCTTTGAGACACCCGAACACGAGGCCGCGGAAGAGCACCTCCTCCACAAACGGCGCGAGCAGCACGACGATCAGCGCCGTCATGCGCGGGGCGGAGGCCACCTGCGCGGCGATGGTCATGTCGTTTAAGTTCGTGCGGCTGTTAAAAAGCACGTTGCACACGCGGAATATTAGCTCGTTCGCGCCGTAGAAGACGAGAAGGCCCAGCAGCATCGTCGAAAGCGCGCGGTTCAAATTGTCGAGAAAGCGCGAGGACGTGTGCGCCAGATACGAGTGGAACAGCAGCACCGTGACGGCGAAGAGCGTGTAGTAATAGAGCACATTGCGCAGGGAATCGTTGATGGTGGTGTCGAGCACGACCTCCAGAAGGTCGAATATTCTTGTTGCCAAAAGCGGCATCACCAGAAGATAGACGAGGAAGAAGATCGTTCCGGCGACGCGCTCGGTGCGGTTCATGCCGCCGGAGGCGGTTTTCTTTTTTGCCATGGGGAGACCTCTTTTCTGGGGAAATTACGAAAGCTTCTGCTTGAGCTCGTAGAGGAGCTGCATCGCCTCGATGGGGGACATCGTGTCCGGCTGGGCGCGGCGGATGGCCGCGAGCACCTCAGCCTCGCCGATCGCGTCGAGACTGACCTGCTCGGTCTCCTCGCGGGGCTTTGCCTGATACGCGCCGCCCTGCTCGAGCTCTTTTAAGATGACGTTCGCGCGCCGCACGACCTCGTTTGGAAGGCCCGCTAACTTTGCGACCTCGATGCCGTAGCTGCGGTCTGCCCCGCCGGGGACGATCTTGCGCAGGAAGATGAGCTCGTCGCCGCGCTTTTTGATGGAAATGCTGTAATTCTTTACGCCGGGAAGAATGCCCTCAAGCTCCGTGAGCTCGTGATAGTGCGTGGCGAACAGCGTCTTGGCACCTAAGCGTTTCGGGTCGGCGCAGAATTCGAGCACTGCGCGGGCGATGCTCATGCCGTCGAACGTCGACGTGCCGCGGCCGATCTCGTCGAGAATGAGCAGCGAGCGTGGCGTCGCCTGATGCAAAATCTCGCTCACCTCGGTCATCTCGACCATGAAGGTCGACTGGCCGCCGGCGAGGTCGTCGCTCGCGCCGATACGCGTGAAGATGCGGTCGACCACGCCGATGCGCGCGCTCTTGGCGGGCACGAACGAGCCGATCTGCGCCATGAGCGTGATGAGCGCGACCTGACGCATGTAGGTCGACTTACCGGCCATGTTGGGGCCGGTGATGATGGCGGCGCGGTCCTCGCGCTCGCCCATATAGGTGTCGTTCGGGACGAAGAGCGCGTCCTTGAGCACGCGCTCGACGACGGGGTGGCGGCCGTCGTGAATTTCGATGACGCCGCTGTCGTCCACGCTCGGACGGCAATAGTTGTTGTTCACCGCGACGGACGCGAGCGAGCAGAGCGTGTCGAGCTCGGCGATAAGCGCCGCCGCGCGCTGGATGCGCACACTCTCGGCAGTCACGCCCTCGCGCAGCGCGGTGAAAAGCTCGAATTCAAGCGCCTTGTCGCGATCTCCCGCAGTCAGGATCTCCTGCTCGAGGGATTTGAGCTCCTCTGTGATGTAGCGCTCGCCGTTTACGAGCGTCTGCTTGCGGATGTAGGTATCGGGGACGAGGTCCTTGAAGGAATTCGACACCTCGATATAGTAGCCGAAGACCTTATTGTAGCCGATCTTGAGCGTGCGGATGCCGGTTTTCTCCTTCTCGCGCGTCTCAATGTCGGCGAGCAGGCCCTTGCCGCCGGAGAGTATTTCGTGCAGGCGGTCGACCTCGGCATTGTAGCCGGGGCGGATGAAGCCGCCCTCGCGCACGGAAAACGGCGGCTCGTCCACAAGCGTCTCGCGGATCTGCTGCGCAATATCGTCGAGCGTGTCGAGCTCGCCGTCTAACTCGTGGAGCCGCCCGGTCTCAAAGGCCGCGAGCTGGGCTTTGACCTCGGCGAGCTTTTCGACGGACGCGCGCAGCGAAGCAAAGTCGCGCCCGCCCGCCGTGCCGTAGGCGATGCGGCCGATGAGCCGCTCCATGTCGCTGATGCCGGAGAGGGCTAAAATGAGCTCTTCGCGCGCGACGGTGTTCCTCGTCAGCGCTTCCACCGCGCCCAGTCTGCGCTCGATGGCCGCAACGTCGCGCAGCGGGCGCGTCAGCCACGCGCGAAGATTCCTCGCACCCATGGCGGTCTTCGTCTTGTCGAGCACCCAGAGAAGGCTGCCGCGCTTTTCCTTGGCGCGGATGGTCTCCGTCAGCTCGAGGTTTCGGCGCGCGGAGAGGTCCAGCTCCATAAAGCGGCCCTGCTCGTAATACTCTAAGTCCTTGATGTAGGAAAGGTCGGTTTTCTGCGTCTCGTGCAGGTACGACAACAGCGCGCCGAGCGCGAGCGCCGCGGCGGGATTATTGCGCGGGAGGTTCGCATACGCATCCTCGCCGAACTGCGCGCGGATGGCCTTTTCGGCCGCTTTGAGCTCAAAGCGGTTCGCCCCGCGCTCGATCGCGCAGGAGAGACGGTCGTGCAGGTACGACGTGATCTCCCCGTTTTCCCCGGCCTGCTCGCTCAGCACCGCTTCAGCGGGGGAGAAGCGCGACAGCTCGTTATAAAGATGCTCGAGCCGCTCGGGGCCGGAAAAGGCGGTCACGTGGGTGTGGCCGGTCGTCATGTCGCAGAACGCCGCACCGGCGTTCTGTTCATCTAAGAAAATGCCGCAGAGGAAGTTGCCGCGCCTATCGTCCAGGCACGCGCTGTCGATCACGGTGCCGGGCGTGATGACGCGGATGATGTCGCGCTTGACCAATCCCTTGGCAAGGGCGGGGTCCTCGGTCTGCTCGCAGATGGCGACCTTGTAGCCCTTGGCGATGAGCCGGGCGATGTAGGCGTCGCTCGAGTGATAGGGGATGCCGCACATGGGGGTCTGGTCCTCGGCGGACTTGCTGCGGTCGCGCGTGGTGAGCGCGAGGTCCAGCTCGCGCGAGGCGAGCTTCGCGTCCTCGTTGAACATCTCGTAAAAGTCGCCGAGCCGGAAAAAGAGGATCGAATCCTTATTCTGTTCCTTGATCTCCAGATACTGCTTCATCATTGGCGTGATCTCGGCCATGATTCGTCCTCGCTTTCTATCGTATCAAAATCAGTCGTTGTTACAGGGTAAAGGCGGAACCGGCGGGCATTTCATCAAGCCGCGCGCCGAGCGTTTTTTTAAGCCGCGCATAGGCTTCCTTCCCCGTGCAGTGGCCGGTGAAGTAATGCTTTACGCTGCTCTCGCGCAGCGCTTCGCCCACCGCGTCCACCAACGCGTCCGGCTCGCTCCTGCCGAGCGAGGGGTTATAGAGGTGGAATCCCGCGAAAAGCGCGTCCGGCGCCCTGCCGAGCACCTCCTCCGCGCGCTTTAAAATGTTCACGATGCCGCGGTGCGCGCAGCCCGCGAAAAGCACCGTTTTGCCGTGCTCGGTCACGAGCAGGTCCTGCTCGTGGCGGAATTCGTCCTTGGGGTACTCGTCCCCAATCTTTTCGCGCAGGGTGTCGTTCGCGGCGCTCCACAGCGCATGGCCCGTGACGGCGGAAAAGACCGTCAGTTCGTCGTCGAGCTTTCGCGCGCCGTCGCAGAGGACAAAGCGGTCCTCGTAATTTCTAAGCACCGCGTCCATGCCGATGTAGGCGCACTTTTCCGGCGTGACGACGTAATACTGGCCCCAGACAGCCTTCTGCATGTAGACCTTCGCGTGATCGTTGCGCTTTAAAAACGCCTCGAGCCCGCCGCAGTGGTCGTTGTGCGCGTGGGACAAAAAGGCAATATCGACCTGCATTAAATCGACGCCGAGCGCCCGCGCGTTATCGATAAACTGCGCGTCGGGCCCCATGTCGAAAAGGATCTTGTGCTTGTCCGTCTCGATGTACATCGAGAGTCCGTGCGCGCAGGCAACGTCCGCGCGGCAGGTGGTATTTTCCATCAAAATGACGACCTTCATCGCAAAGCCCCCTTCTTTTTTTTACTGCTCCGCCGCTTCGCCGTAGAGCGCCCAGGTGTTGCTGTCGGTGATCTTCGCCATGGCAAAGGCGCCGATGAGGGACTTGTCTCCCTTTAAGCGCACCAGGCGGTTGCCCTCGGTGCGGGAGGAGAGCGGAAATTCGGGATCGTCGCTCTCGCCGTCCACCAGCACCTTAACGGTCCTGCCGATGTAGGCTGCGTGCTTTTGCGCGCTGATGGCGTTCTGCGCGGTCACGAGCTTATCAAACCAGATCTGCTTTTCCTCGCGGGAGACGGGATCGTCCATCTTCGCCGCGGGCGTGCCGGGGCGCGGGGAGAAGATGAAGGTAAAAAGCGCGTCGAACTTTGTTTTTTCCACAAGGTCGACGGTCTGCATCGCCTCGTCCTCCGTCTCGCCGGGAAAGCCGATGATGACGTCGCTCGTGAGCACCATATCGGGCATGACCTTCCTTGCGTAGGCGATCATCTCTTCGTATTTTTCGCGCGTGTAGGGGCGGTTCATCGCCTTCAAAACGCGGTTATTGCCGGACTGCACGGGAAGGTGCAGCTGCTTTGTGACGTGCTCGCAGCGTGCCATCGTGTCGAAGAGCTTGTTCGTCGCGTCCTTCGGCTGGCTCGACATGAAGCGCAGCCAGTAGTCGCCGGGGATCTCATTGATGGCGGAGAGGAGGTCGGCAAAGTCGTAATCCGTATCCAGATCTTTTCCGTAGCTGTTCACGTTCTGGCCGAGAAGGGTGATCTCCTTGTAGCCCTCGGCGATCAGGCCCCGGCACTCCTCGATGATCTTCTCCGGCTCGCGGCTGCGCTCGCGGCCGCGGACGTAGGGCACGATGCAGTACGAGCAGAAGTTGTTGCACCCGTACATGATGCTCACCCACGCGCGCACGCCGCCCTCGCGCACGATGGGAAGGTCCTCGGCGATGCGGCCATGCTCGTTCTCGATGGAGAAAACGCGCTTATTCTTCGTGTACACCTCGTGCAGCAGCTCGGGGAGCCGCCATTCGGCCTGGGGGCCGAGCACAAGGTCGACGTGATGGTAGGAATTTTTTACCTTGTCGGCCACGACCTTCTGCTGCGCCATGCAGCCGCAGAGGCAGATGATCTGGTCGGGCTTTGCGGCCTTCGTGTGGCTGAGGCGGCCCAAGTGGCCGTAAACGCGCTTTTCCGCGTGCTCGCGGATGGCGCAGGTGTTGAGCAGGATGACGTCGGCCTGATTTTCGTCGCGCGTGAGCTCGTAGCCCATCTCGCGCAGCATGCCCATGAGCACCTCGCCGTCGGCCACGTTCTGCTGGCAGCCGAATGTGTCCACCAGCGCGAGCGGCGTGCGCGTGCGCTGGTCGTTCATCTCGCGCATCTTGCGCGCAAATTCCTTCTGGCGCGCGAGCTCCTGCTCGCTGACGATGACTTCTTTACGTTCCAAGGGAAAATTCCTCCCGAATCTCGATAGTTTAGCAATATAGTATATCATGTCCGCGCTTTTGTGGCAAGGCCGCGCCGCCGCTTCCGGCGCGAAAAATCCACAGCTTCCGCAATTCCAGTGACTTTTCCGCACCTGTGTGCTATGCTGGGGAAAACCTTACGCACGACGGAGGAACTCTTATGGCGGCGTTTTATCAGAAATTTCTGCGAAGATCCATCGACTTGTCTCCCCTCGGCCTGATGCGGCTGGAGGACAATGGCCCCTATTTCTGCACGCCGAAGGGCGCGAGCATCTTCGGCTGGACCGGGGTGGACGGCATCCACTTCTGCTTTGTGCGCGGCTTTGGCGAAACGGTCTTCGCCGTGAGCCCGATGAACGGTGGAAAAGACTGCGTGCACGTGATCGCGCGCGATTTTACCGACTTTCTGCGTCTGCTTCTCGCCGCCCACGGCAGCGCGGCGCTCGAGCAGGCGTGGCAGTGGGATGAAGCGCAGTTCGACGCTTTTCTTGCCGAAGATCCGCCGACGGAGGGGCAGAAGGCGGTGCTGACGCAGATCTCTACAGCCCTTTCCCTCGCGCCGATGGAAAAGCCGTGGCAGTACCTGCACGAGCTGCAAGCGGAGTTTGACTATAGCAAGCTCAAATTCACCGAGGAGTTTTACGACCTCGAGATGAACGGCGGCGCGCCCGAACGAAAAGAGGACTGGAAGGTCTACTTTGACGGCAGCTTCTGGGGCCATCACGACCGCGGGCGCGCAGGCCGGGAGGTGCCCATTGAAAAATGGTTCTCCTGGGCAGGGCGCGAGTGGTTCGTGCTGTCCGTCTACGTCTGCGCGAAGGGCCTTGTCATGGACTACTGCCTGCGCGCGGAAGCAAGCGCCCTGCGCGATTTTGCGGAAAAGTGGGGGATCGACCCCGAAAGCTGTGACTCCATCGACTTCACGCGCGACGAGCGCGCGCAGATGGAGCGCGAGCACCCGCTCGGTCTTGATGTTTCCCCCGTTCTCACGCTGAACGGCGCAAAGCTTCGTTCGACCCACGGCTGCGGCGTCGTTTTCCTGCCGGACCAGCCCGGCTACTGCACCGACGCGGAAGCGGCCATGGCGCACTACGCGCTGGACCGCTCCTATGGCTGGAGCATCCGCCGCGCGGCGTTCCCGTTTGTCACGAAGCGCGCGCCGAAGATAAGGTCGCTTTCCGTCACGATGGCGGCGGACGAAATTCGCGTCCCCGGTCCGCGCTTTCGCGTAGGCAAGGCGGGCGATACCTTCGCCTTTTCCTATCGCGGCACGGAGTATCTGCTCACGGTGCGGGAGGTCGAGCCGCAGGAGCTGCCGCGCGAGCGGCTGAACCTTGACCCGAGGTTCGACTATCCGACGCACTTCACGGCCATGAGCTACACGCTCGCGCCCGAGCCGCCAAAAAACACGGTCTTCGTCGAGGACTGCGCCGAGGGCGACCGCCCGCGTCAGGTCACGCGCAAGGAAGATTTCTTCGCGCCCGAAGCGCGCAACGACTTTTGCGTCGGCATCATCGGCGGGGCGGACGGGCCGACGGCCATCGTCGTGGGCGGCGGCGCGCAGGGCGCGGAGCACGCCGCGTGCTCGTCGCTGCACTTTAAAGCGGCGGAAACGGTCGAATGGCGCGTCGTGTTCCGCGAGGTGCCGTATGACGCGGGGACGTTCGACCTCTTATAACTTATTTTTTCTGCGAGCGGCGGTACTCCGTCGGCAGCACGCCATAGGCCTTGTGGAATTCTGTTGAAAACTTGCTCTGGCTCTCGTACCCAACGGCGCGGGCGACCTGCGCCACGCTCTCGTCCCCCTCGATGAGCAGCCGCGCCGCATGCTCCATGCGGTGCTCGCGGATGTGGGAAGCGAGCGAGCTGCCGTAGACGGACTTGAAGAGCGCCTTCATCGTCGAGGGGTTCATCAAAAAGCGGCGCGACAGCTCGTCGATCGTCGTGCGGCTTGAAAGGTGCTGCGTCAGATAGTCGTGCACGGCGCGGATGGTCTCGATCTGCTCACTCGTGCCGCCGCCCTCGTACACCTCGGCGTCGAGCGGGGGCAGGTGCGGCGCGCCGGTGGCGGCCTTGCTCTCCTCCTCGGGACAGGAAATCTCCATCGTGCGCTCGATCATGCGGTGCAGCAGCTGCGCCTGCTCGTTTTCCGCAGCGCGGTAGTAGACCTCCTTCCCCACGCGGCGCGAGACGAGAAGTCCGCTCTCACGCAGCTGCCTCAAATGGTGCGACACCGCGGGCGAGCTCATGCCGACCATCGCGGAGAGGTCGATGACGCACTCCTCGCAGTGGCACAGCAGCCAGAAAATGCGCACGCGGCTGCTGTCGGACAGCTGCTTGAACACGTCCGCGACGGTCTGGAAGCCGCCGACGTTTTCCACCGATTCGTGCAGCTGCGCCATGGTCTGCTCCGGCTCGTGCTGGTGGGGCAGGTGCAATTCCTCCATAGTGGTCTCATCCTTTCTTTCGGGCCGCGGACGCGGCGCTCTCCCGTTTGGGAATTCTTTTCGCCCGAACGGAAGAGACGCCCTCGCGGCCCTTGACTTTTTCCTTCACGGACAGTATAGTACGGTCATCAAGATTAAACAAGCACTTAATCGTTAAATATTTGATGCCGAAAAGGAGAAATCACCATGAAAAAGACCTATCAGATCGAAGTGGACTGCGCCAACTGCGCCAACCTCATGGAAGAAGCCACGAAGAAGACCGAGGGCGTCGCCGACGCCGTCGTGAACTTCATGACCCAGAAGATGA
>JAYABH010000040.1:0-44889 GCA_037343695.1 bacterium
CCTTCCGTGAGACCTCCAACATCAAGGACGGCTCCAACATCATGGCCGAGATGGCCACGCAGTGCTACGCCGGCAACGCGGCCCGCGGCATGAGCTACATCGCTCTGCACAACGGCGGCGGCACGGGCATCGGCCGCGCCATCAACGGCGGCTTCGGCATGGTGCTCGACGGCTCCGAGCGCGTGGACACCATCCTGCGCATGTCGATGCCGTGGGATACCATGGTCGGCGTTGCCCGCCGCAGCTGGGCGCGCAACGAAAACGCCATGACCACGGTCGCCGAGTACAACAAGATGTACGAGGGTCAGGACCACATCACGATGCCCTACGTCGCGGACGAAGAGCTCTGCGAGCGGGCCGTGAAGGAATACATGCACTAAGACAATTTCAAAAAAGGGGCTTTTCAAAGCCCCTTTTTTGAGTTGGATGCACTCCGCTGCGCGCACTCGCTTTGCTCGCACACTTGCGGAGCGAGAAGAATCTTTCCGACGCGCATGTCGTCGGAAAGATGATTTCAATTTATTTGCGCCGTGCGCGGCGCAAATAACGCCCTTTTGATTCCTTCTATTTGGAGAAAGGACAACATCTATGAAAAAGTTACTCGTCAAAAACATTGGCCTGCTGGCGACGCCGGAGGGGAAAAGCGCCCATCGCGGCGAGGAGCAGGGCAGGATCAAATTCTTAAAGGACGCCTGGGTCCTCATTGAGGACGGCGTAATCGCCGCGGTCGGCGTCGGCGCGCTTCCCGCCGCGGAGGGCGCGCAGGTCGTTGACGCCGAGGGTCATCTCGTCACCCCCGGCCTTGTGGACGCGCACACCCACCTCATCTTCGGCGGCTGGCGGCAGAACGAGCTGGGCATGAAGCTCCACGGCAAGACCTATCTCGAGATCCAGAACGCGGGCGGCGGCATCCAGTCCACCACCAACGCGACCCGTCAGGCCAGCGAAGAGGAGCTGACGGCCAAGGCATCCAAGGCGCTCGACGAGATGATGGGCTTCGGCACCACCACAGTCGAAGCAAAGAGCGGCTACGGCCTTGCCACCGAGCACGAGCTCAAGGCGCTCCAGGTCATCAAGGACTTAAACGACCATCACCGCATGGACCTCGTCGCGACCTTCATGGGCGCGCACCTCGTCCCCGCGGAGTATAAAGCGAACCGCGAGGAGTACGTCCGCCTTGTCTGCGAAGAGATGATGCCCCGCGTCAAGGAGCAGGGCATCGCGAAGTTCTGCGACGTATTCTGCGAAGCCGACACCTTCACCGTCGAGGAAGCGCGTCAGGTGCTGGAAGCGGGTCTCAAGTACGGCCTGCGCCCGAAGATCCATGCCGACGAGATCGAAGCCATCGGCGGCAGCCAGCTCGCCGGTGAGATCGGCGCGATCTCGGCCGAGCATCTGATCGTCTGCCCGCCCGAGGGCATCGCGTCCATGGCAAAGGGCGGCGTGATCGCGTGCCTGCTGCCCGCGACGAGCTTCAACCTCGGCGCGGTGTTCGCGCCCGCGCGCGACATGGTCACGGCCGGCGTGCCCGTCGCGATGGCGACGGACTTTAACCCCGGCTCCTGCCCGTGCCTGAACATGCAGTTCGTCATCAACCTCGGGTGCCTGAAATACAAGCTCACGCCCGAGGAGGTCCTCACCGCCGTCACGCTCAACGGTGCCGCCGCCATCGACCTTGCCGACAAGGTCGGCACGGTTGAAGAGGGCAAGCTCGGCGACCTCGTCATCTGGGACGCGCCCGACCTTGACTACATCTGCTACCGCGTGGGCAGCAACCTTGCCAAGACCGTCATCAAGCGCGGCGAGATCGTGTAAGTCAGGAAGGAAAAAAGGGGGAACACCATGGATAGGACCGACTACCAGATCCTGAATCTTCTGCAGGCCGACAGCCGCTGCACGCTGCGCCGCATGGGCGATCTTGTGGGGCTGACGCCGCCCGCCGTCTCCGAGCGCATCCGCCGGATGGAGGAGAGCGGTGTGATCCGCGGCTACCACATCGACGTGGACCGCACCAAGCTCGACTGCAACATCACGGGCTTCATTTCCGTGGCGCTCGAGCCGGACAAGTACGACAAGTTCTGCGATTTCTGCGCCGCGCAGAGCGCCGTCATCAGCCACTATCACGTTGTCGGCGAGTTCAACGCGCTGCTGCGCTTCGCCGTGCGCGATACCCAGCAGCTCGACCATCTGCTCTCGCAGATCAAGAAATTCGGCGACTCGCGCACCTCGATCGAGCTCAAAACGCTGTTCGACAGCAAGGAGATCCCCCTGCCGTAAACATATCGCACCAAAGAAGCGCCCGCTGCGATGCCGCGGGCGCTTTTTTATGCTGTCTTGTCAGCGCGGCGGTGTATTATTCAGATTTCCCATGTTCCCCTCCCTTGCGAACGGGGGCGAAAACTGCTATACTGTCCTCGATAAGACCGCCGGCAATGAGAAAAAGGAGGCGCGGAGAGATGAAACTGGAACAATCTCAATCCCTTTCGCAAAAGCTTGTGCTGACGCAGAACATGCGTCAGTCGCTCGACTGCTTACAGCTCTCCGCCCCCGAGCTGAGCGAATACGTGCAAGAGGTCGCGCTCTCGAACCCGCTGCTCGACGTGCAGTCCCCCACGTATTACGAGACCCAGCTCCCCAGCGAGACCGCCCCCGAGCGCGAAGCGCCCGAGGTGCGCGAGACCGACAGCTGGCAGGGCGTTTCCCCCGGCCGCGGCGGCGACGCGCAGACGGACTTCACCTCCTACCTTGTGCGCGAAAAGACCTTCCGCGACCACCTGAATGAGCAGATCGGGCAGATGAAGCTCGTGGACGACGAGCTTCTGCGCCTGTGCCGCTTTCTGATTGACTGCCTGGACGAGCGCGGCTATCTCGACTGCCCGCTCGAGGACCTTGCGCGCGAATTCGACATTCCACTCTTCTCGCTCGAGCAGGCGCTGTTTGCCGTGCAGATGCTCGACCCGCCCGGCGTGGGCGCGCGGGACCTGACGGAATGCCTGACGCTCCAGCTCGCGCAGAGCCGCTCGTTCGACGCGCTCGCGCTGACGATCGCGCGCGACGGGCTCGAGCTTTTGAGCAAGCGCGACTACAGCGGCCTTGCCGAAAAGCTCGGCGTGAGCGTCGGCGAAGCGAAAGCCGCCGCCGCCAAAATTCTCGCGCTCAACCCCATCCCCTCGCGCAGCTTTGCCGGCGGCGAGCAGATCGCCTACGTCGCGCCCGACGCGGTGTTTTCCATGCAGCAGGGCCAGCTCGTCATCGAGCTCAACGAGCGCATCCTGCCGCGCCTTTCCGTGAATGCGGAGTACTCCGCTCTCTCCTTGAGCGACGATCCCGAGGTCCAGCGCTACGTGAAGGAAAAACTCTCCGAAGCGCAGGCGCTCATCAAGGGCGTGCACACCCGCTGCGACACGCTCCTCCAGCTCATCCGGCTCATTGCCGACGAGCAGCACGACTACTTCTGCTCCGGCGGCGAGCTTGTCCCCATCACGATGCAGCAGGTGGCGGAAAAGATGGGCATGAGCACCTCGACCGTCAGCCGCGCCGCGCAGAATAAATACATCCAGTTCCAGGGCCGCACCATCCCGCTGCGCAGCTTCTTCACAACGGCCATCCGCTCGGACGCCGCCGTTTCCTCCCACGCGGTCAAGCAGCGCATCCGCAGTCTCATTCAGGCCGAGGACCCCGCCGCCCCGCTTTCGGACGAAGCGCTGCGCCTTGCCCTTTCCGCCCTCGGCGTGGAGGTCAGCCGCCGCGCCGTGGCCAAGTACCGCATGGCGATGGACATTCCGTCCTCGTCCCAGCGCAGAAAACGCTGAAAAAGGCAGGAGGTTTTCCCCATGGCAAGCGTATACGACCGCACCGACATTTACGACCTGTTCGACTCCCCGCAGAAGGACGAGCAGACCAAGGCCCACTGGCAGGCCGTCTTTTCCGGCCTGTCCATCCGCACGGCGCTCGACGTGAGCATCGGCACGGGCGGCCTGACGCTGCCGCTCGCGGACCTCGGCGTCTCGCTCTACGGCTCGGACCTGAGCGAAAGCATGCTCGCGCGCTGCGCGCAGAAGGCAAAAGAGCGCGGCCTTGCCGTCGATCTGCGTCAGTGCGACTTCCGCGACCTGACAAGCCATTTTGGCCGTAAATTCGACTGCGTCATGAGCACCGGCAACTCGCTCGCCTACGTGACGAACGACGAGATCACCGGCGTGCTCGCGCAGATGGACGCGCTGGTGGCGCCCGGCGGCTGTCTTTACTTCGACCTTCGCAACTGGGACCGCATCGTCTCGCAGAAAAAGCGCTTTTACTGCTATAATCCCGCTTTTCTCCCAAACGGCGACCGCGTGAACCTCATGCAGGTCTGGGACCATCACGGCGACGGCTCGATCACCTTCAACCTGCTCTACACCTTCGAGCGCGGCAACAAGATTTTCCAGAAGGAGCGCTTCGAGGAGCTTTACCATCCCGCACCGCGAAAGCTCCTGCTCGACAAGCTCGCGCAGCTGGGCTATGAGGACATCCGCGTCTCGGCCTTTCCCGTACAGTTCGGCGCGTTCGACCCCGAAAACACCGAGTGGTACTGCGTGCTGGCGCGGAAGGCAAAATAAGGCTTGCTTTTCCCGCAAAAAGGGGCATGATAGGGGATAATACCGCGCGGCACAGAGCGCCGCGCTTTTCAACAGGAGGAATATTCCATGGACGGTATGAAGAATATCAGCAAGGCCGAGGTCCTGACGCTGCGCGATCAGGTCGCCTATCAGGCCGGTCAGGTCGTCAGCCGCACGCTGGCGCAGAACCAGCACGTGAGCGTCACGCTCTTCTCGTTCGACAAGGGCGAGGAGATCAGCACCCACGAGTCCGGCGGCGACGCGATGGTCACCTGCCTTGACGGCGTGGGCAAGATCACGATCGACGGCGTCGAGTATCTGCTGCACGAGGGCGAGAGCATCGTCATGCCCGCGCACCACCCGCACGCGGTATACGGGCAGGAGCAGTTCAAGATGCTGCTGGTCGTCATCTTCTGAATTCCGGTCATTTATTGATGAAATCAATGGGGAGTTTTGTTGCGAAGCAAAATTCCCCATATTTCTTTCTTGACAAAAGCGATGGAAGCGTGTTACTTTAGATACGCAAATGAATCAAAAGTGATCGGATGATGAGTTCGGGAGAGACTGCGGCCCACGTATCGCCGCAGCGCCGAAGGGGAACGCAGAAGCTCTCAGGCAAAAGGGCCGGACTTGGACGACACTCCGAAAAGTGCGGGACACCGCACGCCGAAGGTGCAACCTGCCGCGACGCGGCGGGGAATCTCTCAGGTGATCAACGGAGGCACAAAGCTCAAAGAGGAGTTTTGTGTCTCTTTTTTGATGCTTAATTTTAATAAATTTTATAAGATTCATTAAAATTATTGTTTTTGGAGGATGCACTGCAATGGAAAAGAAAACCCCGCTGTATCAAACGCACCTTGATATGGGCGGCAAGATCGTCGAGTTCGGCGGCTTCCTGATGCCCGTTCAGTACCCCACCGGCGTGATCGCCGAGCACATGGCTGTTCGTGAAAAGGCCGGTCTGTTCGACGTTTCCCACATGGGCGAGCTCCGTCTCAAGGGCCCCGACGCCGTCGCCAACGTCCAGAAGATCATCACCGCCGACATTTCCGGCATGAAAGACGGCGACATCAAGTACTCCATGTTCTGCAACGAAGCGGGCGGCATCATCGACGACTTCATCGTCTACCGCTGCGCCGCCGACGATTACTGGCTGGTCGTGAACGCGGGCAACCGCGAAAAGGACGCCGCCTGGGTCGAGAGCCACCTCTCCGGCGACGTCGACTACCGCGACGAGGGCAACGACTGGGGCCAGATCGCCCTGCAGGGCCCCAAGTCCGGCGACATTCTCAAAAAACTCTGCGACAAGCAGTACATCCCCGCCAAGTACTACACCTTCACCGAAGACGTGCCCCTGAACCTCGGCGAGCGCACGATCCGCGCCCTCGTCTCCCAGACGGGCTACACCGGTGAATACGGCTTTGAGATCTACTGCAAGGCCGAGGACACCGTCGACCTGTGGAAAGCGCTTCTGAAGGCGGGCGAGCCCGAGGGGTTGATCCCCTGCGGCCTCGGCGCGCGCGACACGCTGCGCTTAGAGGCTTCGATGCCGCTCTACGGCCACGAGATGAACGACGAGATCACGCCGAAGATGGCGGGACTTCCGTGCAAGCTCACGGGCAAGGACTTCATCGGCCGCGACGCGCTTGTCGCGCTCGGCGCGCCGAAAATGAAGCGCATCGGCATGAAGGTCGTCGGCCGCGGCATCGTGCGCGAGCACTGCGACCTCTACACGATGGATGGGGAAAAGATCGGCTGGGCATCCTCCGGCACGTTCGCACCCTATATCGGCTGCGGCGTCGCGATGGGCTATATCCCCGCCCAAGATATCGAGATCGGCAAGCACCTCAACGCCGACGTGCGCGGCCGCATGGTCGAGCTCGAGATCGTGCCGATGCCCTTCTACAAGCTCGATCGCTAACGTAAGCTTTTACCTGTCATTCAGTCAAATAATCACACAACCGCTGAGAAAGATTTTGAGGAGGAACCTATTATGAACATCCCTGCTGAGCTGAAGTATTCCAAGTCCCACGAGTGGGTCAAGATGGACGGCGACGTGGCCGTCGTCGGCATCTCCGACTTTGCTCAGGACGCGCTGGGCGACGTGGTCTTTATCAACCTGCCCGCCGAGGGCGACGAAGTGACCGTCGGCGAGGCCCTGGGCGATGTTGAGTCCGTCAAGGCCGTTTCCGACGTGGTCTGCCCCGTCAGCGGCACCATCTGTGAAGTGAACGAAGCCCTGGCCGACGCGCCCGAGACGCTCAACTCCGACCCCTACGGCGCGTGGATCATCAAGGTCTCCCCGGTGACCGACACCGAGGAGCTGCTCGACGCCGCCGCCTACGAAGCGCACTGCGCGCAGGAGGGCTAAGATGGGCTCCTACGTTCCCACCACGGCTGCGGAACGGGAGGAAATGCTCGCTGCCATCGGCGTGAAGGACCTCGAGGGCCTGTACCGCTCCGTCCCGCAGGAGATGCTCCTGGGGGACGGCGGGCTGAACATTCCCGAGGGCCTGAGCGAGCTTGAGGTGCGCGAGGCCGTCACCGCCATGGCCGGGAAGAACAAGGTCTTTAAGACCGTCCTTCGCGGCGCGGGCGCCTACCGCCACTTCATCCCCTCCGTCGTCAAGTCCGTCACCTCCCGCGAGGAGCTGCTCACCTGCTACACCCCCTATCAGGCCGAGATCAGCCAGGGCGTGCTGCAGGGCACCTTCGAATTCCAGACCATGATCTGCGAGCTGACCGGCATGGACGTTTCCAACGCCTCACACTATGACGGCGCGACCGCCGCGGCCGAGACGATCCCCATGTGCAAGGACCGCAAGCGCACGAAGGCCTATGTCTCCGCCTGCGCCCATCCGCAGGTCATCGAGGTCATGAAGACCTACTGCTTCGCCTCGAATACCGAGCTTTTTGTCATCCCCGCAAAGGACGGCAGGACCGATCTCGACGCGCTCAAGGAAGCGCTCGGCGATGACGCCGCGTGCTTCTACCTCCAGCAGCCGAACTACTTCGGCCAGATCGAAGACGCGAAGGCAATCGGTGAGATCGTCCACGCCGCGGGCGCAAAGTTCGTCATGGGCGTGAACCCCATCGCCTGCGCCATTCTGCCCACGCCGCGCGCGATGGGCGCGGATGTCGCCGTCGGCGACGGTCAGCCCCTCGGCCTCGACACGGCGTTCGGCGGTCCGTTCCTCGGCTTCATGGCCACGACATCCGCCATGACGAGAAAGCTCCCCGGCCGCATCGTCGGCCAGACGAAGGATGTGGACGGCGAGGTTGGCTACGTGCTGACGCTGTCCGCGCGCGAGCAGCACATCCGCCGCGAAAAGGCCAGCTCCAACATCTGCTCCAACCAGGCGCTATGCGCCTTCGCCGCCGGTGTCTACATGGCCGCGATGGGCGAAAAGGGCATGAAGCAGTGCGCGCGGCTCTGCACCTCGAAGGCGCACTATTTCGCTTCTGAACTTGAAAAGATCGGCTGCACCTTGAAGTACAAGGGTGAATTCTTCCACGAGTTCGTCACCGAAGTCGAATGCCCCAACTGCCGCAGGAAGATCCTCAACGCGCTCGAAGCAGAGGGCATCCTCGGCGGCGCAGAGGTCGAGGGCGGCATTCTCTGGTGCGTGACGGAGCTCGTCTCCAAGTCGCAGCTCGACAAAGCTGTCGCCATCGTGAAGGAGGTGCTGTAAATGAAGCTCATTTTTGAACTTGGCGTCGAAGGCCGCGGCATGACCCTCATGCCGGAGTGTGACGTCCCCGAATATCAGCTCCCCGAAGAGCGCAGCGAGGCGCTGCACCTGCCCCATGTGAGCGAAAACGAGCTCACCCGCCACTACACCGCCCTTTGCAAGCGCATCCATGGCGTGAACGACGGCTTCTATCCCCTCGGCTCGTGCACGATGAAGTACAACCCCAAGATCGACGAGGACATGGCGGCGCTGCCGGGCTTCACCCAGCTGCACCCGCTCCAGCCCACTGAGACCGCGCAGGGCGCGCTCGAGGTGCTCCACACCCTCGGCAGCGAGCTTGGCGAGGTGTTCGGCATGGACGCCGTCACCTTCCAGCCCGCGGCGGGCGCGCACGGCGAGTTCACCGGCGTTCTTCTCATCAAGGCGTACCACACCGACCGTGGGGACACCGCGCGCACGAAGATCATCGTGCCCGACTCCGCCCACGGCACGAACCCCGCCACCGCCGCGATGTGCGGCTTCCAGGTCGTAAACATCCCCTCCGGCGCGGACGGCTGCGTCGATCTTGACGCGCTGCGCGCCGCCGTCGGCCCCGACACCGCGGGATTGATGCTCACCAACCCGAACACCGTCGGCATTTTCGACAAGAACATTCTCGAGATCACGAAGATCGTCCACGACGCGGGCGGCCTGTGCTATTACGACGGCGCGAACCTCAACGCCGTCATGGGCGTGGTCCGTCCCGGCGACATGGGCTTTGACTGCATCCACAGTAACCTGCACAAGACCTTCGCCACCCCGCACGGCGGCGGCGGCCCCGGCGCGGGCGCGGTCGGCTGCAAGGAATTTCTCAAAAAGTACATGCCCGGCCCGCTGGTCGTCGAAACCGACGGCAAATACGGCTTTGAATACCCCGAAAAGTCCATCGGCCGCGTGAAGCTGTTCTACGGCAACTTCGATGTCGTCGTGCGCGCGCTCACCTACGTGCTCACGCTCGGTAAGTCCGGCATCCGCGAGGCGGCGATGAACGCCGTTCTGAACGCGAACTACATGCGCGTCAAGCTCAAGGACACCTTCACCATGGCGTATGACGAGATCTGCATGCACGAGTTCGTCATGTCGCTCGTGGACCTGCACAAGGAGACGGGCGTTTCCGCGCTCGACCTTGCCAAGGGCATGCTCGACTTCGGTCTGCACCCGCCCACGATGTATTTCCCGCTCATCGTCCACGAAGCGCTCATGGTCGAGCCCTGCGAGACCGAGAGCAAGGAGACCATGGATGAGGTCTGCGAGATCTACCGCAAGCTCTTCGAGCTCGCGCACACCGATCCCGAAGCGCTGCACACCGCTCCCCACGATACGCCCGTCCGCCGTCTCGACGAGGTCGGCGCGGCGCGCAACACGATCCTTCGCTATACGTTTGCATGATCAAAAAACTCCAATATTACATCGGCAGCTGCACCGATCCCCACCGCAACCTCGCGCTCGAGGAGTATCTGACCGATACGGTGGGGGAGGACACCTGCATCCTCTACCTCTGGCAGAATAAGCACACGGTCGTCATCGGCCGCAACCAGAACGCCTGGCAGGAATGCCGCACCACGGAGCTTTCGCACGACGGAGGGACGCTGGCCCGCCGTCTCTCCGGCGGCGGCGCGGTCTACCACGACCTCGGCAACCTCAACTTCACCTTCTCGCTGCGAAAGGCCGACTATGACCTGCGCAAGCAGCAGAGCGTGATCGTCGAGGCCTGCCGCGCGCTCGGCATCCCGGCGGAGATCTCCGGCCGGAACGACATCCTGACAAACGGCTGCAAATTCTCCGGCAACTCCTTCTATTCCCACGCGGGCCGCTCGTTCCACAACGGAACGCTGCTCGTGAGCGTCGATATGCAGCACCTCGGCCAGTACCTGACGCCGTCGAAGACGAAGCTTGAGAGCAAGGGCGTCGCGTCCGTGCGCTCGCGCGTCATCAACCTGACCGATTTAAAGCCTGACCTGACGATCGACGGCATGGCGAAAGCCATGGTCAAGGCGTTTGAAACGGTCTACGGTCTTCCCGCCGAAAAGCTCTGCGAGCAGGACTTTGACGCAGGTGAGATCGAGCGCTGCTATCAGCGCTTCCACAGCTACGACTGGGTCTACGGCAAAAGCGTGCCCTGCTCCTTCTCCTGCGCCAGGCGCTTTGACTGGGGCGAGGTGACGATCGGGCTGGCTGTGGAAAACGGCGTCTGCTCAGACGCCGCCGTCTGGTCCGACGCGATGGACGCGGAGTTTGCCGCGCCGCTCGCACAGGCGCTGCGCGGCTGCCGCTTTGCCATCGACGATCTCTGCGCGCGCGTGCGCACCGTAAACGAATGCACCGCCCTTTCAGACGATCTCTGCGCGCTGCTGCGCGAGCA
Source organism: bacterium (assembly GCA_037343695.1). Classification (GTDB taxonomy): domain Bacteria; phylum Bacillota; class Clostridia; order Oscillospirales; family Oscillospiraceae; genus Hominicoprocola. The sequence goes on from JAYABH010000040.1 coordinate 10,692, forward strand.
GGACATCTGAAGCCATATTCTGCAGCGCCGCCGCACCACGGCGCTGCACCTTAAAGGAAAGAAACACTATGTCTGATTATCAACTCATTGTGATCGGCGCGGGCCCCGGCGGCTACGAGGCCGCGCTGCGCGCGGCGAAGCTGGGGCTCAAGACCGCGGTTGTGGAAAAGCGCGAAGCCGGCGGCACCTGCCTGAATCGCGGCTGCATCCCCACCAAGACGCTGCTCCACTCCTCTCAGGTCTATCACGACGCCAAGCACGGCGCGCACATCGGCGTGCACACCGAAGACATCACCGCCAACATCGAGGAAATCTTCGCCTACAAGCGCGAAATTTCGCAGAAGCTGTCGGGCGGCATCGAGTCCCTGTTCAAGACCGCGAAGATCGACTTTCTGCGCGGCACGGCGCTCATCACCGCCCCCGGCTGCGTCCGCGTGACCGACGTGGAGGGCAATGCGCAGGACTACACCTGCGACGATATTTTAGTCGCCACCGGCTCCGTCCCCGCGCGCCCGCCCATCCCTGGTCTGGAGCTCGCGATGACCTCCGACGAGCTGCTTGAGGGCAGCGACCACCTGTATCGCTCCATCGTCATCATCGGCGGCGGCGTCATCGGCATCGAGTTTGCGACGTTTTACGCAGACCTCGGCTGCGAGGTGACGGTCATCGAGGGCATGGACCGCCTGCTTCCCAACATGGACAAGGAGCTGGGGCAGAACCTTGCGCTCATCCTCAAAAAGCAGGGCGTGAAGGTCTTCACGAACGCCATGGTCCAGAGCGTCGAAAAGTCCGGCGAGGACCTCGCCGTGAACTTCACCTGCAAGGAGAAAAACGAGACCGTCGCGGGCGAGGCCGTGCTCTGCGCCATCGGCCGCCGTCCGTACTGCGACGGCCTGTTCGCCGAAGGTCTCTCTGTCGAGATGAACCGCCGCAGCATCGCCGTGAACGAGCACTACGAGACGAGCATCCCCCACATCTACGCCATCGGCGATGTGTCGGCGAAGATCCAGCTCGCCCACGTTGCAACCGCGCAGGGCATCGCCTGCGTCGACATGCTCTGCGGCAAGGAGAATCACACCTCCATGTCCGTTGTGCCGAGCTGCATCTACTGCCGCCCGGAGATCGCCGTCGCCGGCATCACCGAAGCCGAAGCCAAGGCGGCGGGCATTGCCGTCAAGGTCGGCAAGCACGTGATGTTCGACAACGCCAAAACGCTCATCGCCGATCCCGGCCGCTGCTTTATGAAGTTTGTCGCGAACGCCGAGACGCGCGAGCTGCTCGGCGCGCAGCTCATGTGCGAGCACTCGAGCGACATGATCGGCGGCGTCTCGCAGGCGCTTGCCAACCATATGACCGTCGAGCAGTTCAAGCTCGCCATGCGCCCGCATCCCTCGTTCGAGGAGGCCATGACCGCCGCGCTCGAGGAGTTGTCCGAAAAATTGGGTTAATGTCCCGCGGGGAATTCTTGCCTTCCCCGCAAGGACAAAAATACCGAAAAAGTACGCCGCGGAGCGAAAAATCCGCGGCGTATTTTTATTCCGTGTTTTAGCGAATTTTTAGCATATCATTTCTTCATTTTAGCTTGACAAGGCGTAATGCCGTGGTATAATAGCACCAATTTCCATCGCAAAGGAGGGGATCACATGAAGGCTGAGTTTACATTGGAGAAACGCATTCTTGGTGTAAGCTGGCGACTGATCGTAGGTACGAAGGAACGCACGTTTGCTTCGCTGCCTCACCAGCCTTCCGCAGTTTGACCGGCATTTTCTCTGTTCGGTTTGATTCGTTGGCTGCAATGATCGGCAGCATTGGATCCGGTGTGTTCCGTTGATTCGACTTTTCGCCCAGCGCATCCGCGCGGCGAAGGAGGGAAGCAGGAGCAGCCGGTTTTTTTGTTATCTCGATCATTTTCGGCACGGCCCGAAGCGGGCCGCACTGCCGCCACGAAAGGAAAATTTTATCATGAAACGCAAGCTTACCGCCAAGGAATACACCTATGTTGCCAGCATGCTCTTCGGCCTCTTTTTCGGCGCGGGCAACCTCATCTTCCCCGTGTACCTCGGCCAGATGGCCGGTGCGAACGTCTGGCAGGCCATCCTCGGCCTTCTCATCACAGCCGTGGGTCTGCCGCTTCTGGGCGTGGCCGCGCTCGGCATCAGCCGCTCCACGGGCCTTTTCGACCTGAGCAGCAAGGTGAACCGTCCTTACGCGATGTTTTTTACCTGCGCGCTGTACCTGACCATCGGGCCGTTTTTCGCCATTCCCCGCTGCGCCACGACCTCCTTCACCGTGGGTCTTGAGCAGATCCTGCCGCAAAACGGCAGCACCACGCTTTATCTTTTTCTCTTCTCGGTGGCGTTTTTCGCCGCGGCGCTCTTTTTCGCGCTGCGTCCCGGCAAGATCCTCACCTGGGTCGGAAAGATCCTGAACCCCTGCTTTCTTGCCTTCCTCGCCATCCTCGTGATCGTGGTGCTCGTCACGCCGGGCGTCTCCCTTTCCGAGGTCGAGCCCCTCGAGGGCTACGCGTCCCGCCCCTTCTTCGAGGGCTTCCTTGAGGGCTACAACACCATGGACGCGCTGGCGAGCCTGGCGTTCGGCATCATCGTGGTGCAGGTCATCCGCGACCTCGGCGTGGAGGAGCCCGCCGCCGTGGCGGGCAGCACCGTCCGCGCGGGCATTTTCAGCTGCCTTCTGATGGCGCTCATCTACATCGCCGTCACGATCGCCGGCGCGCAGAGCCGCGGCGTGCTCGAAGCCAGCGAAAACGGCGGCACGGCGCTCGCGCAGATCGCGCAGCACTACCTCGGCTCCGCCGGTCTCTTCATTCTGGCCGCCACGGTGACGCTCGCGTGTCTCAAGACCTCCGTGGGCCTCATCACGAGCTGCGCGGAGACCTTCACCGCGCTCTTCCCCCACGGCCCGAAGTACCGCACCTGGGCCATCATTTTCAGCCTTGCGTCGCTGCTGTTCGCGAACCTCGGCCTGAGCGCCATCATCGGCTACTCGCTGCCGGTGCTGATGTTCCTCTATCCGCTCTCGATCGCGCTCGTCGCGCTGGCACTGCTCGGCAAGTTCTTCGACCACGACCGCAGGGTGTACTGCTGGACGATCGGCTTTACGCTCATCGCCGCGATCTACGATCTCATCGTCGCCCTGCCGGAGGACCTCTTCAACGCCATCCACGGCCCTGCCATCAAGGCCTTCGGCATCCGGTACCTGCCCTTTGCCGAGCTGGGGCTCGGCTGGGTCTGCCCGGCGCTCATCGGCGCGGCCATCGGCCTTGCGCTGCACTTTGCGCGCGGTGGCAAGAAGAAGACCGCCTGAAAAATTTGCAGAAAATAAGGACCCCGCCCGAAGCTTTCGCTTCGGGCGGGGTTTTCATATTGCGATTTTTGTGCTTTTACCAGGCGGCGACGGTGCCGTCGCATCTGGGCTCGGTGGCGGCGGCGTACACGCCGTTTTCGCACCGCCAGATGATCTCGCCGCGGCCCATGGCCGTGCGGTCGTCCACGATCTCGACCTCGTGGCCCATGGCGCAAAGCTGCTCGGCGATCTCTTCGCCCGCTTCGCGCTCGAGCTGGAGCTTCTTCCCGCCGATCCACTGGATGCGCGGCGCGTCGAGCGCTTCCTGCGGGTTCATGCGGTAGTCGATGGTGTTCACGAGCACCTCGAGCTGGCCCTGCGGCTGCATGAACGCGCCCATCACGCCGAACGGGCCGACGGCTTCGCCGTCCTTGAGCAGGAATCCCGGAATGATCGTGTGGTAGGACTTCTTGCCGCCCGCGAGGAAGTTGTCGCTGCTCGGGTCGAGCGAGAAGTTCGCGCCGCGGTCCTGGAGCGAGATGCCCGTGCCGGGGATGGCGATGCCCGCGCCGAAGCCGCAGTAGTTGCTCTGGATGAACGAGACCATGTTGCCCGCCGCGTCGGCGGTGCAGAGATAGATCGTGCCGCCGCAGTGCGGGTCGCCCGCCTTCGGCTCGAGCGCGCGGTCGGAGATCAGCGCGCGGCGGGAGGCAAGATAGGCGGGGGAGAGCAGCTCGCTGACCTTCGTTTTCATGTAGCGCGGGTCGGCGACGTAGGTCTTCGTGTCGGCAAAGGCCAGCTTGATGACCTCCATGACCTTGTGATAGTGCTCCGCGTTTTCACGCTCAGCAGGCAGGCTCAGCCCATCGAGCATGCCGAGGGCCATCAGCACTGTGATGCCGTGGCCGTTGGGCGGGATCTCGCAGGCGGTGTAGCCGCGGTAATCCTGCGTGATGGGCTCGACCCATTCGGGATGGTAATTTCTGAAATCGTCCTCGCAGAAGTAGCCGCCTGTCGCGCGGGAATGGGCCACGATCTTCTCCATCAGCTCGCCGCGGTAGTAGCTCTCGCAGTTCGTCGCGGCAAGGGAGCGGAGCGTTTCGGCATAGGCGGGGAAGCGGAAGATATCGCCCGGGCGGTAGGGTGAGCCGTCCGGCTTCATAAAGCACTTCCACCAGTACGCATAGGGCGCGGGGTCCTTTTCCATGACCTTCGCGATGCGCTTGCTGTCGCGCGTCCAGAGTCTGCCGACGTTCACAGGCACGGCGTAGCCGTCCTCGGCATAGCGGATGGCGGGCGCGAACAGCTCGGAAAGCGGCTTTGTGCCAAAGCGCTCGTTCAGCGCGGCCCAGCCCGCGGGCGCGCCGGGCACCATCGTCGGAAGCCACCCCTCCTCGGGCACTAAGTCAAAGCCCTTGGCACGGACCTCGTCCGCGCTCAGCGCCATGGGGGAAACGCCGCTCGCGTTCAGGCCGTAGAGCTTCTTATCCTTCGCGATCCACACAAGCGCGAAGCAGTCGGATCCCAGGCCGTTGCCGGTCGGCTCGAGCAGGGGCATGGCGCCCGCCATGGCGACGGCGGCGTCGATAGCGTTGCCGCCGGACTTCAGCACGTCAAGGCCGATCTGCGCGCCTAAGGGGACGGACGTGCAGCATACGCCGTTTTTGGCGTAGACCATGTTGCGGCGGGAGGAATACCGGTAGGTAAACGGATCAAAATTCGGCATGATCGTTCTCTCTTTCGTCAGGTTTTTCCCCAGTATAGCAGGGAGCGGGCAAAAGGGCAAGGAAAAGGGACGTTCCGCGCGGAACGTCCCTTTTTTGGTGTGCTGCAAGGTGTTCCCCGCCGGTCAGACCGCCGTGGACACCGGAGCGGGCGGCTCGCCGCTCTTATTCTTGCGCTGATAGACGAACTTCTGGTATGCGATGACCGCCAGCAGCAGCGCAATGCCGATCACGTCGGTCACGGTCTTGCTGTCGATCAGCATCAGCGCGCCCGCCATCGAAGCGATGCGCAGCAGCCAGCCAAGGTTGCCGAAGAGGTAGCCCTCGACCGCCGCGGCGATCATCACAACGCCGATGCAGGAGGTGATGACGACCTGAATGCCGCTGAGCAGCGTAACGTTTTCCAGCAGCAGCTGCGGGTTATACATGAACATGTACGGGATGATGAAACCCGCGAGCGCCAGCCGCACCGACTGCCAGCCGGTCTTCATGGGGCTGCCGCCGGAAAGGCCCGCCGCCGCGAACGACGCGAGCGCGACAGGCGGCGTGAGGTTCGCGAACATCGCATAGTAGAAGCAGAACAGGTGCGCGGCAAGCTCGGGCTGGCCCAGCTCGACGAGCGCGGGGGCCGCGATGGTCGCGGTGATGAGGTAGGACGGGATGGAGGGCAGGCCCATGCCGAGGATCATGCAGGTGATCATGGTGAACACGAGCGTGAGCAGGACGCTGGACTGGCCGATGCGGATGATGGCGTGCGCCACGTTGAGCGCGAAGCCCGTCAGGCCGCAGACGCCGACGATGATGCCGACGCAGGCGCAGGCGATGGCCACGGGAACGGTGGACTTGGCGCCCGCGACGAACGCGTCGCAGATGTCCTTCACGCTCATGCGGCTGATGGGGCGAAGCTCGGCGACGATGATCGTGACGATGATCGTCCAGAACGCGCTGAAGATGACCGTGCGGCCGCTCCAGATGAGCATGTAGAGCAGGAACGCGATGGGGATGAGCAGGTGGCCGCGCTCTTTCATGACCTTTGAGGGCTTGGGCATCTGCTCTTTGGGCAGGCCGTTGAGGTGCTCCTTCGTGGCGCGCATCTGCACCTGCACGAGAATGCCCATGTAGTAGAGGAGCGCCGGGATGACGGCGGCGCGGATGATGACGCCGTACTTCACGCCGAGCGTTTCAGCCATGACGAAGGCGGCGGCGCCCATGATGGGCGGCAGCAGCTGTCCGCCGACGGAAGCGGTCGCCTCGACCGAACCGGCGAACTCCTTGGAGTAGCCGGTCTTTTTCATCAGGGGGATGGTGAACGTGCCGGTGGTAACGACGTTCGCGACGGCCGAGCCGTTGATCGAGCCGAGGAAGCCCGAGGCGAGGACCGCGACCTTGGCCGGGCCGCCCTTGGTGTGGCCGGCGAGGGCATTGGCGATGTCGTTGAAGAACTGGCCCATGCCGCACTTGTTCATCACTTCACCGAAGATGATGAACAGCACGATATACGTCGCCGCGACCTTGACGGACGTGCCGTAAATGCCGTAGATATCGGTCGTAAGGTAGGTGACGATGCGGTGCCAGTTGTAGCCGCGGTGCATGAAGATGCCGGGCAGGTAGCGGCCGAACAGGCCGTAGGCCAGGAAGATGACGGACAGGATGCTCAGCGCGGGGCCGCTCAGGCGGCGGGAGCACTCGAGCACCAGCAGGATGAGGATCGTGCCCATAATGATGTCGATCGTCTCACCCTGGAAGCCCGTGGAGATGAACACCGGGTAGCGGATGAAGACATAAATGGGCATGACCGCGGAGAGCGCGAAGAGGACCCAGTCGTACCAGGCGACCTTCTTGCGGCTCGACTTTTTGAACGCGGGGTAGAGCAGGAAGCCGATCACGAGCACAAGGCCGACGTGGATGGCGTGGTGCTTGATGTTGACCATCTGGAGGACGTGGATGCCGGAGGCATAGGCCAGATGATAGAGCGTAAAGAAAAGGCACAGGACGTAGACGAGCTTATTGAGCCAGTCGGCGGTAAATTTGCGGGTGCGGGATTCTTTTTCATATTTCTCCATGATCTCGGCGCCTTTGGCGGCATCGAGCGGAGCAGCGTCAGCAGCTTCCGCTGCGGCGGTTTTTTCCAGTTCAGCCACGGAAGAGATACCCCCTTGTCGTAATGATTTTGGCCTCGACGCGGCTGGCGTCGGGCAGGGTGCGGAAATCAAAGATCTCCGTGCCGTTGAGTGTAAAGGTCTTCATGTATTTGTTCGAGGTGATCCAGTGGAGCGTGGGGAAGAGACTGTGGATCTCCTCCATCCAGACAAGGCCGTTTTCGATGTGGGTGGGCACGTCCATCTCGGCGGGAATGCCCGCGCCGTATCCGGCGACGGCGATCTTGTCCAGATCGAATTGCAGGTCATCCGTCACGGTATAGTACTCATACCAGGGGATGTGTTCAAAGGAATGCTCGATCTCGAGCGAAAGCTCATCTCCCGCCTGAATGGGCCAGGACGCGATGCGCGTATCGCTGTCGCGGTCGCGCAGCTCGAGCGCCGTGCCGCAGGGGACAAGGAACGCAAGGTACGCGGCCAGCAGCAGCGCGAGCATCATCGCAAGCGCCGGCAGGCGGGGTCTCAACAGCTCTTTCATGTTCGTTTCCTGTGGAAAAGCAGGGTGCGGGCGGGCGAACCGCCCGCACCGCTTTCCCTTCCTTGCTGCTATTGCCTATCGATCGTCAGAGAGAGAGGAGGCGATCAATCGATGTAGCCGTTGTCTCTCCAGAAGGCCTCGGCGCCGGGGTGCAGCGGCAGCTGGATATCGTCCACACCGAAGGTGATGTCGATGTTCTTGTCCGCGGCGTTGTGGGAAGCCTTGATGGTGGAGATGTTCTGGAAGATGCCCTCGAGCATGTCATAGACCATGTTGTCGCTCAGGTCCTTGCGCACGAGCATGATGTTGTAAACGAACAGGCCCTCAACATCCTCGGTGTTGTTGTAGGTGTTGGCGGGGATAACGGACTTGGCGTAGTACGGATACTCCTCGACGAGCTTGTCGCGGCCCTCGCCGTCGATGGGGACGACGACCATGTCGTACTGCACGCTCAGATCCATAACGGTCGCGTTGGGAAGGCCCGAGGTGACGAAGACTGCGTCGCACTGGCCGTTCTTCATGTTGTCGATGGCTTCGCCGTAGGCGAGGTAGTCGGGCTTGATGTCATCATAGCTGATGCCGTAGGCATTGAGGATCATGCGGGCGTTGATCTCCACGCCGGAGTTCGCCGCGCCGACGCCCACGCGCTTGCCGCGCAGGTCCTCAACGGACTTGATGCCCGTGCCCTCGACGGTGACGAGCTGCACGTAGTTGGGCCACAGGCGCATCAGCGCGCGCAGGTCGGTGGCCTCGCCCTTGCCCTCGTAGGCGCCGGTGCCGGTGTAGGCCTGCATGACGGCGTCCTGCATGGCGATGGCGATCTCGGCGTCGCCGTTCAAGATGTTCTGGATGTTCTGGCCGGTGGCGTTGGTCGCCTCAGCGGAGGTCTGGTAGCCATACTCCTTGAGCGCGGTAGCGAACGCGCCGCCGATGGGGAAGTAGATGCCGGAGGTCGGGCCGGTGCCGACGGTGATGAACTCCTTGGCGCGCTCGTCGGCCGTCAGGCCCTTGATCTCGCCGGTCTGCTCGGTATCGGTGTTGGCATCGCCGTTGTTGGAATTGTCGGCTGCGGTGTCGCCGCAGGCGGCAAGCGAAAGCACCATGATCAGTGCCAGCGCGAGGGACAGAAACTTCTTCATTTTCTTTTCTCCTTTTCCTGATTGTTGGTACTGGTTGAAAAAAGCAGCTCCTTTGCTTTCCATATTGTGAATAATATGTGAATTTCTTCACGAATCAATAGTCTGGCGGGGAACAGTCGCTCTCCGTGCGTGAACGGTTTTTTTCGGTGTGTTAACGGAAAGGGTTGCGTTTCCTCTCGTTTTCGATGCTTTTATTTCCCTTTCTGCCTATTGAAATGTGAAAAAGTGGCTGTTATACTGAGGCATATAAATCCTTAACAAGGAGGGAGCGCGCCCCATGCAGAACAGTCTGCTCTTTTCCCTCATCCTGAACATCAGCCTTCTTGTGCTGATGGCCACGGTGCTGACGGAGGTGCAGCCGCTGCGCACCATGATCAAGCGGCAGGAGCATTCGGTCTATGCCCAGCTCTTCCTCGGCATCATCTTCGGCCTGCTGTCGATCAGCTGCACCTATACGGGCCTTTCGTTCGAGGGCGCGGTCGTCAACACGCGCGTGGTGAGCACCATCGCCGCGGGCCTTGTCGGCGGACCGGTCAGCGGCGTGTGCGCGGGCTTTATGAGCGGCCTGCACCGCTACCTGTATAATCCCGAGGGCTTCACCTCGCTCGCCTGCGGCGTGGGCACGTTCGGCTTCGGCGTCATCGGCGCGCTGAGCTACCGGTGGTTCTCCCGCCGGGGGCGGCGTACGCTCGACCTTGTTTTCCTCGCCGGGATCGCGGAGCTTGTGCAGGCGGTGCTCATCCTGCTGCTCTCCAAGCCCTTTTCCGCGGCGCTCGCGCTGGAGGAGGCGATCCTGCTGCCGAAGATGCTCGTCAACTCCATCGGTCTTGTCGCGTTCATGCGCATTCTGGACCGGCTGAACCACGACCTCACGATCGAGCTTGTCGAGCAGCGCGCCGTCGCGCTGCTCATCGCGCAGGAGTGCCTGCCGTATCTTCGCAAGGGCATCCGCAACCGCGAGGGACTGCAGTCCGCGGTGGACATCGTGCGCGAAAAGCTGCCGCATTTTCAGGTCGCGCTGACCAGCCGCACGCAGGTGCTGGCCGCGAGCGGCTGCACGCTTGAGTCCTCGCCGCTGCCCACCGCCGCGCGTGAAGCCATGGCCCAGCGCGAGACCGTCGTGATGGAGGGCGCGAAGGGCCAGCGCAGCGCCATGCTGGCCGCCCCGCTCGTCACGGCCGAGGAGGTCGTCGGCTCGCTGCTGCTCATCACGCCCACGGGGCCGAACCTCGTGCTGGACGCGGACGTGAAAACGCTCGAGAGCCTTGCCCAGTTTTTCTCCGTGCTGCTGGAGCTGGGCGAAACGGAGCACCAGATCGCGCTGCGCAAGCAGGCGGAGTTCCGCGCGCTGCAATCGCAGATCAACCCGCACTTCCTCTTCAACGCGCTCAACACGATCTCGGCGCTGTGCATGACCGACCCCGACCGCGCGTGCAAAACGATCCTGATCCTGGCCAACTACTTCCGCCAGACGCTTACGATCAACGAACCCTTTGTCCCGCTCGAGCAGGAGATCTCGAACGTGGACAACTACCTCATGCTGACCGAGGCGCGCTTTGAGGGCGCGCTGCACATCGAGTGCGAGCTGCCGGACGATCTGCGCGCGCTGCGCCTGCCGCCGCTCATTTTGCAGCCCATCGTGGAAAACGCCGTGCGTCACGGCTTTGTCGCCGTGGACGACCGGCGCGTGGCCATCAGCATCCGCCAAGACGACAAGCGCGCCTACATCCGCGTGAGCGACCAGGGGCGCGGCTTCCCGCCGGAGGTGCTCAAAAAGCTCGAGGACCCCAACGACCCGACCTATACGGGCCTTTTCAACGTGAGAAAACGTCTGCGCAGCATCTACGGCGAGCAGTGCGATTTCCGCATCGACAGCAGCGATCACGGCTCGACCGTGTCGTTTTCGCTGCCGCTCGTTCCGCCGGAGATGCCGGACGCTGAATAAAAAGAGGAGGGGACCCATATGCGCATTGCCGTGATCGATGACGAAAAATACTCGCGCGTGGCGCTCGTGCGCCAGATCGAGCGCTTCCTGCCGCAGGCCGAGATCGCCGAGGCCGCCAGCGGCGCGCAGGCCGTGGAGCTTCTGGAAAAGCGCTCGTTCGACGTGCTGTTTATCGACGTCCACTTGGGCGACATGGAGGGCACGGTCATCGCCTCGCTCGCCCACCGGCTGATGCCGCAGGCGAAGATCATCTTCGCCACCGCGTTTTCCGAGTACGCGGTGCGCGCCTTCGAGCTGCGGGCGGACGATTACATTCTCAAGCCTTTCGACCCCGAGCGCATCCGCAAGGCGCTCGAGCGCTGCACGGAAGCCATGCCCGCCCCCGCGCCCATGCCCGCGCCGCTGCACCGCATCGCCGTGAACAGCAACCGCAGCACGGTGCTGCTCGACACCGACGGCATCACCTACGTGGAGACCGACGGCGTGGGCCGCGGCTGTGTGCTGCACACGCTCTCGGGCAAGACCTACAGCGACGGCACGTCGCTCGGCGAATATGAATCGAAGCTCACCGGGCAGGGCTTTTACCGCATCCACAAGACCTGCCTTGTGCACCTCAAATATGTGGAGAGCATTTTCCCCTGGAGCAGCAACGGCTTTGCCCTGCACGTGCGCGGGGAAAACACGGTGCTGCCCATCAGCCGCGACCGCGTGCGCGAGCTGCGGCGGCTTCTGGATATCTGAATGGAGGACATTTTTATGACTACTTCTCTGCGCGCTCAGGGCGAGCAGATCGTGCGCGGCGCGCTTCGCGCCGTGCTGCCGGATGAAGCGGTGCGCCGCGCGCTCAAAGACGCGCACTTCCCCGGGCGGGTGTTTCTCGTGGCGGCGGGCAAGGCCGCCTGGCAGATGGCGAGCGTTGCGCGCGAAGCGCTCCCCGAAATCGCGGGCGGCGTGGCCGTCACCAAATACGGCCACGTCAAAGGCGAGATCGACGGCGTTGCCTGCTACGAGGGCGGGCATCCTGTCCCGGATGAAAACTCGCTGCGCGGCACAAAGGCCGCGCTCGCGCTGACCGAACACCTCCGCGCGGACGACACGGTGCTTTTCCTGCTCTCGGGCGGCGGCAGCGCGCTTTTCGAGCAGCCGCTCCTGCCGCTTGAAGAATTACAGGACATCACGAGCCAGCTCCTCGCCGCCGGGGCGGACATTGTGGAGATCAACACCATCCGCAAGCGCCTGTCAACCGTCAAGGGCGGGCGCTTCGCCGCGCACTGCGCCCCCGCGCAAGTCTATGCCATCGTGCTGAGCGACATTGTCGGCGACCCGCTCGATATGATCGCCTCCGGCCCGGCGTGCCCCGACCGCTCCACCTGCGCGCAGGCGCGCGCCATTGCGGAGAAGTACGCTCTGCGCTTATCTTCTCAGGCAAGAGCGCTGCTGAACGAGGAAACGCCGAAGGCGCTCACCAACGTGACGACGAAGATCACCGGCAGCGTGCGCGAGCTGTGCGCCGCGGCGGCGGACGAGTGCCGCGCGCTCGGCTATGAGCCGCTGCTGCTCACCGACCGGCTCACCTGCGAAGCGCGCGAGGCGGGCAGCTTCCTCGCTTCCGTCGCCCGCACGCACGCAAAGGATGGGAAAAACCTCGCCTTTCTCGCCGGCGGCGAGACGGTCGTGCACCTCACGGGCAGCGGCAAAGGCGGGCGCAACCAGGAGCTTGCGCTCGCGGCGGCGCTCGGCATCGAGGAGCTTTCGAACGCGCTCATCCTCTCCGCCGGGTCCGACGGCACGGACGGTCCCACCGACGCGGCCGGCGGCATTGTGGACGGCGGCACGGCGGAAGCGATGCGCGCCTGCGGAGTCGATCCCGCGCAGGCCCTGCGCGATAACGACTCCTACCGCGCCCTGAGCGCGGCGGACGCGCTGCTCGTCACCGGCCCCACGGGGACGAACGTCAACGACGTATCACTCGTCCTTCTGCGCGCGGAATAAGAAAAAACGCAGCCCGGAATGGTCCGGGCTGCGTTTTCATTTTTGTCTCTTTACGCGAGCGTTTCGGCAAATTTCGCCAGCGCGGCAAGACCTGCTTTGAGCGTCTGCACATCGCAGGCGTAGCCGATGCGCATGCTGTGGGGCTGCTCAGCAGTAATACTCCATCGGGTAGGTGAGGTACTCGACCGGCTCGAGCTGGTCGCAGGTGACGTAGCCAGCGGGGGCACGGAGCAGGGACGGGATGCGGTTGATGACCGTGGCGCAGGTGTGCTCGACGGTCGCAGGCTTCACGACGTGGAACTCCGTCTTCGGCTCGCCGAAGATCTCCCAGTCGCACAGGTCGCCGTCGTCCGGGCCGTAGACCTTGCCGATGGTCTCTTCCTCGACGGTGATGCCCTGCATGGTCTCGATGGTGACGACCGCCGACATGCCGATGGCGTTGCCCGCCTTGATCGTCTTGCCGAGCGTCTCGCTGTAGATGTCCTTATCGATGATGCAGGGGACGTGCTTCTGCGAAATGCTCTTGATGGTGAGACCCAGCTTATTGCAGATCGCCTCGGCGGCGTTCCACGCGTAGGACGGCTCAAACTCGGTCGGGTGCGCGATCTTCGCTTCAAACTCTTCCGGCGTCAGATCGCAGCCGTGCGCCTGCGCCAGCGCGATGCCGTACTCGTCCACATTGTAGCTGTAAGCGCCCTTGATCTTCGTGATGTTGTGGCAGCCAGCGGCCACAAGGCCGACCATGTTGATCCAGAAAATATCCTGCATGCCGCTGCCGGTGATGGTGCAGCCGTTCGCCTTGGCCAGCGCGTCCAGCCTGTTGATCATGGCCGCGGACGTCGTCCAGGGATAGATGGCCTCCTCGCAGGTCGTGATGACGTTGATGCCGCGGGACACGCACTGCTCGATCGCTTCGTAGATATCGCCGATGAAGCTGCGGGTCGTGATGATGGCGACGTCGGCGTCGCACTCGTCGAGGACCTTTTCGGCATTGTCGGAGATGATGATGCCGGTCTTGACGCCGAGCTCTGCCCAGTCGCCGATGTCCTGGCCGACGGACGCGCCGTGGCCGATGCCGCCGACGATCTGCGCGCCATGCTCATAGGCATAGCGGAGGGTGTACTTGCTCATCTTTCCGCAGCCATACTGCACGATCTTGATTTTTTCCATGATAAAAGCTCCTTTCTGCCTTATAGGGCTACTACGGTAAAGTATATATTCCGCTTCCGGCGCGTCAAGCATTTTGTCATATATTTAACAAAAACGTTACGTTTTTCGACGGCGCGGAGCAGATTTCGCAGGGAGATCCATGACAAAGGGCCGCGCCGAGACCGGCGCGGCCCTTTGCCTGCATAGGAAGGGTTAGGTATGGGAGAAGATCTTCTTGATCTTGTCTGCCAAAAACAGCTCGTCACTGCTGTTTGGGGCCATTTTCCCTCTGCGGCATCTGGTGCATCACGTTCCACGCCTGCACCGCGATCTCCGGCAGGAGATCGTAGGCGACCATCAAATCGCCGTTTTTCATTTTCAGCGTGTCCTGCGTGATGGGGATATAGGTGAGGTCGTGGTCACCGCGCTTATGATCCGCGCAGCGCACGGCGGCCTCCCAGGCAGCCTTTTCGAGCGCTTTTTCTTCCGAAAGACAATGATACTGATCGCGCCGCTGCCGGTTTTCCTTTGCCGTGCTCGCGATGCCGAGGATGCCGCAAATCACCCCGGCCGCGCCGCACAGCCGAAACACGCCTTCGCCATTCCAAAATACGGCTGAGAGAACAACGCCGAATAGCAAAACCAAGGCGAAAGGCAGGATATCTTTGATCCCCACGCCCTTCAGATCCTTTTGGAGCTGCGCGCGGGCGCAGCCGGCGCACACGTTGAAGTGCACGCTCTCGCCGAGCGCCTGCACGCGCTTTTCCTTAAGCTCCCGGATGTGCAGGGTGTGGATCTCCAGCGCGCGAAAGCGGTACTGCGCCGCGCCGCCGCACTGGATACAATCAGACTTCGTCATAGCATTTCATTGTGCGTGGGACGCGCCGGTGTCGGCGCGCCCCGCGTTTTCACGCCGCCGTTACAGCAGCGAACCAAGCGTAGAGAGCAGCAAGCTGCCGATGATCAGGATGATCGCGCCGCCGAGACGGGACGAGATCTGCGCAAAGGGCATGAGCTCCATGCGGTCTGCCGCGGAAAGGACCGCCACATCGCCGGTGCCGCCCATGTTCGCCATGCAGAGGCCCGCGGTGATACCGGCCTCGACCGGATAGAAGCCGACCCACTTGCCGACGATCGCCGCGCCGAAGAACGCGCCGACACAGGTGACAAGGCAGAGGACCAGATAGGTGAGGCTGAAGCTTTCAATGACCGTATCAAGACTCAGGTAGCAAAGGCCAATGCCAACGAGCAGCGTGGTCGTCAGGTTCTTCATCACAAACTGGAACCACTGGTAACAGGCGACCTCGATGTTCTCCGGCAGGAGGTTGAAGATCTTGCAGATGGCCACGGTAATGATCATCCAGGCGTAGGCGTGAATGCTGACGCTCGGGACGAACTTCGACCAGATCTTCGCAACGATGAAGCCCCAGGCGAAGAACGAGTTCGAAACGAACAGGCCGATGCCGAGGTTCTTCACGTCGATCTTGTCGCGCTTGGCCTGCATCTCAGGGCTGATCTCCAGCTCCTTCGGGTCGACCGTACCGGCCTGCATCAGCGCGCCCTGACCATTCCAGCTCTTACTGGCGATGACCTTAACGATGATACCGGCAAGGACAATGGAGATCGCGTTGCCGATGGCGACCGCGGGCGTCATCACGGAGATGGCCTCTGCTGCCGTCATGGTGTTGGAGCTTTCAAATATCTTGGACAGAGGCACCGCGCCGGCGCCCATGCCGCCGCCCATGATGGGCAGCGCGATGAGCAGCAGCGCCTTGATGGTGCCGTAGCCCATGATGGCAGCCGTGCCCATGCACAGGGCGAACGAAAGGATCAGGCCGCCGAAGATCGCGGGGAAGTAACGCGCCGCCGCCTTTTTCAGCAGCGTGCTGTTCATGCCGAGGATCGAACCGGTGATCAGCGCGGCAATGTAGAAGTCAAGGAACGCGCCGGTCGGCTTGAAGAACGAGGTGATGTTGCCGACAAGGTCAAAATTGCAGGCCATGTTGTAGACCTTTGTGCCGTCCTCCAGCGTTTCGGTCAGCGCGGGCAGCAGGTTAAAGTAGTTCAAAAGCGCCGTGCCGAACAGGACGACGATCGCGCCGCCGCCGAGATAGGAGCGGATGATGGGCGTTTTCTCGCCGATCTCGTAGAGGATCGTGCCCAGCACGATCATGAACGCGAAGCAGCCGGACATGCCCTTGGGCAGCGTGCCGGTGTAGGTCGCGATCAGCACCAGCACGGCAAAGATCGCAAAGTAGTACCACGGAAGATTAAACAGCTTGTAAGTTTCCTTTTTCCCTGACATGAGAAATCCCTCCCAAATTGATTTGATTTTTCAGGAAACCTGTTATATTCTGTATTTAGTAATCAGATTCTGGCGACACCGCTTCTGCGCGCGGCTTCGGCGACGGCCTTGGCCACCGCGGGACCGACGCGCGGGTCAAACGCCGCGGGGATGATGTAATCCTCGGAGAGCTGATCGCCGACAAGGTCCGCCAGCGCTTCGGACGCCGCGACCTTCATCTCCTCGTTGATATCGCTTGCGCGCACATCGAACGCGCCGCGGAAGATGCCGGGGAACGCGAGCACGTTGTTGATCTGGTTGGGGTAGTCGCTGCGGCCGGTCGAGATGACCTTCGCGCCGCCCGCCTTCGCCGCGTCGGGGAAGATCTCCGGCGTCGGGTTCGCGCAGGCGAAGATGATGGCGTCTTTGTTCATCGTCTTGACCATCTCAGTCGTAACGGTGTTCGGCGCGGAAACGCCGATGAACACATCCGCACCCACGAGCATATCGGCAAGCGAGCCCGCCTTATGGCTCAGGTTTGTGACCTCGGCCATCTCGGTCTTGATCCAGTTGAGGCCCTCGCGGCCCTTGTAGATCGCACCCTTGCGGTCGCACATCGTGATGTCCTTAAAGCCCGCCGAGAGCAGCAGCTTCGTGATGGCGATGGCCGCAGCGCCCGCGCCGGAGGTGACGATCTTCACGTCCTCCTTCTTCTTGCCGACGACCTTGAGCGCGTTGGTCAGGCCCGCGAGCGTAATGACGGCGGTGCCGTGCTGGTCGTCGTGGAAGATGGGGATGTCGCACTTTTCCTTGAGCTTGCGCTCGATCTCGAAGCAGCGCGGCGCGGCAATGTCCTCAAGGTTGATGCCGCCGAAGCTGCCGGAGATGTTGTAGACGGTCTCGACGAACTCGTCCACGTCTTTGGTCTTCACGCAGATGGGCAGCGCGTCCACGTCGCCGAAGGCCTTAAAGAGCACGCACTTGCCCTCCATGACGGGCATACCGGCCTCGGGGCCGATGTCGCCAAGGCCCAGAACGGCGCTGCCGTCGGTGATGACCGCCGCGGTGTTCCAGCGGCGCGTGAGCTCGTAGCTCTTGCTCGGATCCTTCTGAATTTCAAGGCACGGCTGCGCGACGCCGGGCGTATACGCGAGCGCCAGGTCGTCCTTCGTCTTGACCGGCACGCGCGTCACCATTTCGATCTTGCCCTTCCACTCGCCATGCAGGCGGAGCGATTCTTTTGCGTAATCCATAACGATACCCTCCCGTTTGGAATCTGTTTTATCACCCTTTGGATGATGCAAAAGTATACGATTTTCGCCGAAAAAGTGGAAATACGAATCAATTATCTGCTATATAAGAATTTTGTATATCCCCACTCAGGAGGAGGCTAATATGAATATCAGCTACGACAGCTACCGCGTTTTCTACTACGCGGCAAAGTATAAGAGCTTCTCAAAGGCCGCCGCCGCGCTCTACAACACCCAGCCGAACGTCACGCGCATCATCCGCAAGCTCGAATCCGAGCTGAACTGCGCGCTGTTCTTCCGCTCGGCGCAGGGCGTGCGCCTGACGCCGGAGGGCGAAAAAATATTCGCCCACATCGCCGTCGCCTTTGAAAACATCGAAGCCGCCGAGGCGGAGGTCTCCTCCGACCAGAGCCTGCAAAGCGGCATCCTCCACATCGCCGCGAGCGGCCTTGCGCTGCGCGGCTGCCTTCTGCAGGTGCTCGCGCGCTACCGCAGCGAATATCCGCACGTGCGCGTCTACCTGACGAATCACTCGACCCCGCAGGGCCTTGCGGCCGTGCAGAACGGCCTTGCCGATTTTGCCGTCGTGACCGAAGGAAGCGACAATCCCGATTCGCTCATCCGGAAAAAGGTCGGCGAGATCCAGGAGGTCCCCATCTGCGGCTCCGTTTTCACCGAGCTGACGCAGGGGACCGTGCTGCTCAGCCGCCTGACGGACTACCCCATCGTCGGTCTCGTCGAGGGAACGTCGTCCAACGAGTTCTATTCCCGCCTGTTTCTGTCGCACGACCTCGTCTACAGCCCCTATGTGGAGGTCGAGACCATCGACCAGGTGCTGCCCGTCGTGCGCAGCAACCTCGGCATCGGCTTTGTGCCGCGCGAGATGCTCGTCGGCGTGCCGGAATACACCGGCATCTATCCCATCACGCTCAGCGAGCCGATCCCGCCGCGCAGCATCTATCTCTTCCAGCGGAAAAACCAGCCGCTGAGCATGGCCGCCCGGCGGCTGCAGCAGATGCTGCTCGAGCCCTCCTCGCAGAAGGCCGCGCACTGACCCTCCGCCAAATAAAAACGAAACGATCTTCCCTTGTCCTCTTGACAAAGGAAGATCGTTTCACTATAATTACACCATAATCAATTACATCGTAATCAATCGAGGTGAGCAACACATGGCATTGCGGGATCATTCTCTGGACGATAAGATCACCGCGGCGGCGAAGAAGGAATTTCTCGACAAGGGCTACACGGGCGCGTCGCTGCGGAGGATCGCGGAGCAGGCGGGCGTGACCGTCGGCGCGATCCAGACGCGCTACCGCTCGAAGGACGAGCTGTTCGTCTCCCTGCTCCGGCCACTTCTGGACGGGATCGGAGCACTCTTCCAAAGCGCCAGAGCGGACTATTACGCGGGTGCGGGCGAAGACCTTCTTTCTGGTCTCAAGGCATCGATGCGGCACGAGTCCGCGGCGATCCTGCACCTGATCTTCGCGCACTACGAGGAGGCGGTGCTGCTCCTGCGCCGCAGCGCGGGCAGCAGTCTGGAGCACTATTTCGACGGAATCGTGCAGAGCAAAATTCAGGAGAGCATCGCGTTTTTCCGCAGCGCGGGCTTTTGCGGCATGGACGAGGGGCTGCTGGGGCTTCTGATCTCGGCACAGTTTGACAGCTACCGCAGGATCGTGACGGACTGCGCCGACCGCGCGGCCGCCGAAAAATACATGGACGCGCTGATGGTCTACCACTTCGGCGGCTGGACCGCGCTGTTCCGGTCGATCAAGCGATCTAAGGAGGAGGATTTCGATGAAGTATAACGGCTTTTATTTCTGGATGTTCAAGCGCCCCATGAAAAAGGTGCTGACCGAAAAATACGGCGCGGAATACGCCGCGGAGATCATGAAAAAGAGCAAGGCGGTCTACCGGCAGCTGGTCGAGCAGGCGGACGACATCGGCGACGATAACCCGATGGCCTACAACGAGCTGTTCGCGCTCGCCTTCGTCGCGCCGTATGTCGCGAGTGAAAAGAATATCCCGCCGGAGACGGTGCAGGAGATGATGCGCCGCTCGCTGTACCACATCAAGTGGTACTTTGCCAGAACCGACCTGAACACGGAAAAGGGCAAGGCAGAGAACAAAAAGAGCGTTGTAAAATACTATCAGTGGTACACGCCGGAAAAGGAGCGGCAGTATCCGACCTCGTTCAAGGTGGACTTTGTCGGCAAGCCTTATGAGGGGGCCTGCTACTACCGCATCACGCGCTGCCCCATCTGCATCTACACGAAAAAGCTGGGCGTCGCCGAGCTGATGCCGCTGTTCTGCGAGCTGGACGAGGTCATGATCACGCTCCAGCACGGCGTGCTGCACCGGGCGCAGACGCTGGCAAACGGCGGGGAATACTGCGACTACTACATCACGGGAAACAAAGAATAAGCAAAAAAAGACCTGATTCCGTAAGGAATCAGGTCTTTTCTGGTTGCGGAGGCAGGACTCGAACCTACGGCCTCCGGGTTATGAGCCCGACGAGCTACCAACTGCTCCACTCCGCGATATGAAATTAAGGGAATACTGGTGCCGGTGACCGGACTCGAACCGGTACAGTATCGCTACCGGGGGATTTTAAGTCCCCTGTGTCTACCAATTCCACCACACCGGCAGATATCGGCAATGGTTAATATACCATACCCCCGCCCCAATGTCAAGCCCCGATCCGAAAAAACTTTTTCCCGCCGCTTTGTTCCTTTGACTTGTCTGCACGGCTATGCTATACTATGCTTGTATTGTTATCGAAAAGAGGCACATTATGCAGATCGGAACGGTAAAAATTGAATCAAAGCTCGCGCTCGCGCCCATGGCCGGCGTGACGGACGCGGCATTCCGTCAGATCTGCTCGGAGAAGGGCGCGGGCTACACGGTCACGGAGCTTGTGAGCGCGAAGGCCCTGTGCTATCACGACGCCAAGACCGCGCAGCTGCTGCGCCCGTTTCCGGGCGAGCACCCGTTCGCCGCGCAGATCTTCGGCAGCGACGAAGTCTGCATGGCCGAGGCCGCGCAGATGGCCATTGAAATTTCGGGCGCGGACATTCTGGATATCAACATGGGCTGCCCCGTGGGCAAGGTCGTGAAAAACGGCGACGGCAGCGCGCTGATGCGTGACCCGGAAAAGGCCGCGCGCATCGCCGAAGCGGTCGTGCGCGCCGTTAAGGTCCCCGTCACGGTGAAGATGCGCCGCGGATGGGACAAGGGCAGCATCAACGCCGTTGAGCTCGCGCAGCTGCTCGAGGGCGTGGGCGTCAGCGCCGTCGCGGTGCACGGGCGCACGCGCGTGCAGATGTACGGCGGCGAAGCCGACTGGAACACCATCCGCAACGTGAAGCAGGCCGTTAATATCCCCGTCATCGCCAACGGCGACGTATTCTCTCCCGAAGCCGCCGTGCGCATCCTTAAATTCACCGGGGCCGACATGGCCATGATCGGCCGCGGGAGCTTCGGCAATCCCTGGCTCTTTGAGCAGGCGGCCGCCGCGCTCGACGGACGCGACATCCCGCCGCTGCCGCCCTTTGCCGAGCGCTGGGACACCGCCGTTCGCCAGGTGGAGCTTTCCGCGCGGTACGGCACCGAGCGCGGCGCCATGCTCGAAGCGCGCCACCACCTGTGCTGGTACTTAAAGGGCGTGAGCCACGCCAACTACTATAAGGAAAAGATCGTGCAGCTGAGCACGCTGGATGAGCTGCATGCGCTCAGTCCCGCCATCAAGCGCGATCTGCACTGAGGAAAGGTCATGAACGAAAAGGAACTCATCGCACGCCTTCAATCGCGGGATGAAGCCGCCTTTGAAGAGCTGATCCGCCTTTACGAAAAGAAAGTATATACGCTCTGCGTGCGCATGTGCGGCAATACGGAGGACGCGGAGGAGGCCGCGCAGGACGCCTTTCTCGCGCTCTGGCGCGGGATCGACCGCTTCCGGCAGGAATCCTCGCTCTCCACGTGGATCTACCGTCTGGCCGCCAACGCCTGCATCGACCTGATCCGCCGCCGCAAGAAGAGCGCGGGCAGCATCTCGCTCGACGACGAGGAGCTGTTCGTCGATGCGCAGGACCCCGCGCCGCAGCCGCACGAGCTGGCCGAGCAGCGCGAAGCGCAGCGAGCGCTGCGCGAGGGGCTCATGTCCCTGCCGCCGGAATACCGCAGCATCCTCATCCTGCGCGAGATCGAGGGCCTCAGCTATTCCGAGATCGCCGCCGTGCAGGAGCTGGAGCTTGGCACCGTAAAATCGCGCATCAGCCGGGGGCGAACGCTTCTACGCAATTTTTTATCCGTCAGCGGGAACTTTTTTTGAAAATGCTGCGTCAAAAGTTACAGAATGTAACCGAGAGGGGATGAGCGCCAAATGAAATGCTGTGAAAAATACACCGCCGCGCTCTCTGCCTTTGCAGACGGAGAACTGAACGAAAAGGAACGCGATGCGCTGCTGGAGCATCTGGAGCACTGCGAGGGCTGCCGCGAGCATCTCTCCGAGCTGATGATCCTGCACACGATGTTCGAAGAACTGCCGGAGCTTGACGCGCCGCAGGGCTTTTCCGAGCGCGTGCTCGACCGGATGCACGAAGAGCAGTGCGCGAAAAAGCGCCACCGCCGCGCATGGCCGCGCGTGCTGGCGGCCTGCTTCGCGCTGGTGCTGATCTCCGCCGCGGCGTGGAAGCTGCTGCCCGTACGCGGGAACGACTGCACCGCCAGCGGCGACATCGGCGAAACGGAAAACGCCGCCAGCGACCTTGCCGCCGCGGCCGAGTCGGACGAGGACAGCTATTCCTACACCTACACCACCGTGCAGAAGGACGGCGCGCAGGAGGACGAAGAGGACAAGAAAGCCGACAGCTACAGCGCGGAGGCTGGCGACCGCAGCGCGGACACAGCCGGCGATTATGCGATCATCGCGCTCGATACGCCTGACGCGGCGGAATTCCTCTCCGCGCGCGGCATGGCCGTATACGACGAGACGGAGGACTACGTGAGCTACCTTGTCGTGCCGGAGGCGGCGCGCGAGCTTGCGGATCTGCCGGACGTGCCCGAGGCCGAGCGCGCGGCGCTGCGCAAAGCAAGCGATCTTCTGATCGTGGAGGTCACGAAGCCTGCGGCGGACGAACCCGTGGAGAACGCGGACGAACCGGGCGCGGAGGAAGAGGTGAACGGATGAGCGATATCGGCGTGATCGGCGGCGCGGACGGAGAAACGGTCGTCGTGGTCTCCGGCAGCATCGCAGGGCCGATCCTGTGGAGCTTTTTCGGCGCGCTGGCGCTGATGATGATTTTATATCTGTGCTTTTACCGGCGCGGCAAGGGCAAGGCGGTCTGCCTTGCCCTCGCGTCGCTTGCGTGCATCGTCTCCGACCAGATCGTCAAGGCGCTGGTCGTGAGCACGATGCAGCTCAGGGAAACGGCGCCCTTCCTGCCGCCGCTTTTACAGCTCACGCGCGTGCACAACTACGGCGCGGCGTGGTCAAGCTTTTCGGGCGCAAGGTGGCTGCTCATCGTCCTGACGGCCGCGGGCATGGGGCTTCTCATCTGGCTGCTTGTCAGGGTCGTGCGGCACCCGCTGGGGCAGTGGGCGCTCGCGTGCATCATCGGCGGCGGCATCGGCAATCTCATCGACCGCGTGCGCCTTGGGTACGTGGTGGACATGCTGGATACGATGTTCATCGACTTTCCCGTGTTCAACGTGGCGGACGTGTTCGTCGTGTGCGGCACGGTCCTTGCCATGATCTATTACCTTGCCTTTTACAGCAAGTACGACGAGAAAAAACAGGAGAAGAAGATTGATGGAGCCGATCCTGCTGCGGACAAGTGAAGAAGACCGCGGGACGCGGCTCGATGCGTACCTTGCCCGCGCGCTCGAGGATGTGACGCGCTCCGCCGCCGCGAAGGCCATCGAAGACGGCCGCGTGCTGGTGGACGGGAAGGCCGCGGGGAAGAGCTATAAGATCTTAGGCGGCGAAACGGTCGAATTCACGCCCGAGGAGCCCGCGCCCATCGACGCCATTCCGCAGGACATCCCGCTGGACGTTGTGTACGAGGACAGCGACGTGATCGTCGTCAACAAGCCGAGCGGGCTTGTGGTCCATCCCGCGCCGGGCCATCCGGACGGGACGCTCGTCAACGCCCTTTTGTATCACTGCGGCGGCAGTCTCTCCGGCGTGGGCGGGGCCCTGCGCCCCGGCATCGTGCACCGCATCGACCGCGACACGAGCGGGCTCATCATCGCGGCGAAAAACGACTATGCCCATCAGTTCCTCTCCGCCCAGCTCGCGGACCACACACTCGCGCGCACGTATGAGTGCATCGTCACCGGCAATCTGCGCGAGGACAGCGGCACCGTGGACGCCCCCATCGCGCGCGACAGCCGCGACCGCAAGCGCATGGCCGTCGTTCCCGGCGGGCGGCGCGCGGTGACGCATTGGGAGGTCATCGCCCGCTATCCCGGCTATACGCACGTCCGGTGCCGGCTCGAAACGGGCCGCACGCACCAGATCCGCGTGCACATGGCCTATCTCGGCCACCCGATCCTCGGCGACACGGTCTACGGCGCGAAAAAGGCCGTCCCCGGCCTGACGGGCCAGTGCCTGCACGCGGTGGGCCTGCAATTCATCCACCCGCGCACGAAGGAGCTCGTCTCGCTCTCGTGCCCGCTGCCTGAAGAGTTCACCGCCATGCTGCGCAAAATCGACCGATAAGCACGTCACTCATGGCGGAAGCAGCCGCTTCCGCCTTATTTTTTTAAGGAACACAGGTGATCCATTGTGAAAGCGCTTAAAACCATTGAAGAGACCCTCCAGTACCTGCAATTCGACAACTGGGCGCAGAGCGCGCCCGGCCTTGCGCGCTCGCGCGAGCTGCTGGGCCTGCTCGGCGACCCGCAGAAAAAGCTCAGATTCGTCCACATCGCCGGAACGAACGGCAAGGGTAGTACCGCCGCGATGCTCGCCGCCGTGCTGCAAAGTGCGGGCTACCGCACGGGGCTCTACACCTCGCCGCACCTGCTGCGCTTTCACGAGCGCATGCGCGTGAACGGGGAAGAGATCGACGACAAGTCCCTCATCGCGCTCACGAACACCGTGCGGGATGCGGCGGCGCAGATGCGCGAAATGCCCACGGGCTTTGAGATCATGACGGCCATCGCCTTTTTGTACTTCGTGCAGAAGCACTGCGACATCGTCTCGCTCGAGGTCGGTCTCGGCGGGCGCATGGACTCGACGAACGTCATCCCCGCGCCCGAGGTCTGCGTGGTGACGAACATCGGCCTTGAGCACACGGCCATCCTCGGCGACACGCTCGAAAAGATCGCGGCGGAAAAGTGCGGCATCATCAAGCGCGGCGCGCACGCCGTGCTCTTCGGACAAACCGAGGGCGTGGAAGCGGTCGCGCGCGAAAAATGCGCGCGGGAGGGCGTCGCCCTCACGATCACCGCAGAGGAAAAGCTCGAGCGCATTTCCTCTTCGCTCGACGGACAGGTCTTCAAATACCGCGGCCGCGGGCCGTACCACCTGCGCCTTCTCGGCGAATACCAGCTTCTGAACGCGCTCACGGTCATCGACACGTGCACGGCGCTGCGCTCGCGCGGCTGGGAGAAGCTCACGGACGAAGCCATCGACGCAGGTCTTTCCGCCGCGCGGTGGCCGGGGCGGCTCGAGCTTCTGCGCCGCAGCCCCGATTTCATCGTGGACGGCGCGCACAACCCGCAGTGCGTGGACGCGCTGATGGATTCGCTCGCCGCGCTCTACGGCAGAAAAAAGCTCATCTTCCTCACGGGCGTGCTTCGCGACAAGGACTGGCAGCAGATGCTGCGCCGCGCGCTGCCGCTCGCGAAGGCCTTCGTGGTCATCACGCCGCCGAGCGCCCGCGCGCTCGACGAAAACGAGCTGGCCGATTGGCTGCGCGCGCAGGGCATCGAAGCCGTCCCCGCCGCCGACACCGCCGACGGCGTGCGCCGCGCGCTCGCCATGGCGGGCAAAGACGACGCCGTCTGCTCCTGGGGCTCGCTCTACTTCACCGGCGAGGTCCGCCGCGTATTAACCGAACAGTAAAACAAAGGACAGATGGCAAAAGCCATCTGTCCTTTGTTTTTAGCTCAGATAATTCAGCGGATTGACGTAGCTGCCGTTTCGCTGGATGCCGAAGTGGCAGTGCACGCCGCTGGCGACGCCGCTTCGGCCCGCCTTGGCGATCTGCTGGCCCTTGTAGACCGTCTGTCCCGCCGAGACGAGCAGCGACGAGTTGTGCTCGTAGTAGGTCACATAGCCGTTGTTGTGGTCGATGATGACCACATAGCCCATCGCGCCCTTATAGCCCGCGTAGGTCACGCGGCCGCCGTCGGCCGCGTAAATGGGCGTGCCGTAGGAGCAGGCGATATCGATGCCCTTGTGGTTGCTCGTCGCGCCGCGGATACCGGTATTGCGGTAGCCGAAGCGGGAGGTGATGCGGCCCGAGCACGGCCAGCGGAAGCTGCCGGTGGGGTACCAGGTGGGACGCACCTTCGTGCCGCGCGCGCGCGTCTCGGCCACGGGATCGGAGAGCGTGACGGACGAGATGACCGTGCGCTCCTGCTCCTCGCCGTTGACGTAGGTCACATCGGCCACGATGTCGGCCTGACCGTACACGCCCTTGGAGATCACGCGCTCATCGCCCTGCCACATGGACGAATCGTTCACGTAGTTCACATCGTAGTTGACGTCCTCAATATAGTTCTGCCGCTCGGTGACCTTAACGGTCAGGTACGGCACGGCGTTGGAGAGCGTGAGCGCGTCGCCGATGTGGATGCGGTTGATGTCGTAGCCGGGGTTCAGTGTCTCGAGCTCGGCGGCGGTCATGCCGTTGTTGTTCGCGATCTGGCCCCAGGTGTCGCCCTTGACGACCGTGTAGGTCACCTCGCCCGACTTCGTGGAGTTCAGAAGCTCCGCGATCGTGCCGAGGTTCATGACGCTGTCGGTCGGGACATAGCCCTCCGCGATGCGCACATTTTCCACAAAGCCGACGCTCAACGTATCCGCCGAGACGTAGATCTGCTTGATCTGCTCGAGCAGATCGTCGAGCGCGCCGGCATACTGCGTCGAGCCGATCAGCTCATCGTCCACATACAGCGAGTAGCCGTAGGTCACCTTGCCCAGCTCGTTGGCAAGGTCCTGCTCGAACTGCGCGCTGTCCGTCACGTCGCTGCGGCGGACAAGGGCGGTCGCGTAGTGGATCGCACCGTCCTCGATCTTGTAGCTCTCGCCGAGCGTTTCGGTCGTGATGCTCTCGAGCTTGGCCGCAGCCTTGCGCGCCTGCGCGGCGCTGCCCACGGTATCGACCACATTGCCGTTATACTCCACGGTCGTTCCCAGCGTGTAGAGCGAGAAGAACAGCGCGAGCGCGGCCACGACCGCCGCACCGCCGATGAAGTAGAGCGGGTTCACGCGCCGCGCGTGCCAGTGGTGCTCGTGCGCGCCGGCGGCATGGTTGCGCTGGCGGCGCAGGGTCTGGAGCCTTTCGTGCAGCAGCGAGTGCCACATGGGGATCATGCCGCCGATGACGAGAAACACCTGCACGAGGAAGCGGTTGGATTCGGGGAAGTTGCGCGCCCTGCTCTCGCGCATGACGGTGCGGGCGCGCGGGCCGATGCGCCGGATGCGCGCGCCGAGCGTTGAGAAAAAGATCGCGATATGCGAAAGGAATGTCCGCAGCCACTCCGGCATGCCGCGCTCCGGCTTTTTCGCCGGGCGGCGGGAAGAGGGACGCGGCGTCCGCTCGCGGCGGCGCTTTGCCGATTGATTCTGTTCTGTCATTATCAAAACTCCTTAGAGAATACAGCGGTGCATATAAAGCAGCAGTGAACATAAAAAAGTTACAAATTGTAACAACTGCTATCATACCGATTTTTTGTCCCTGCGTCAAGCCTTTTTAGGGAAAAGATACGGTGAAGATGTTTCAAGAGTGTGGAAAATTTGTAAACTTTTGCGGGATTTCTCCTTGTGACAGTTGGAAATTAGGTGTATACTACTTGCGTTAATTTGCACCTTAACATCAGGTGCATTCTAATAAGAGGAGGAACACCATGTTCGCACAACTGATCGCAACCCTGAAAAAGTCCCCGAAGACCATCGTTTTCACCGAGGGCACCGACCCCCGTATTCTGGAAGCAAGCGCGCGCCTGCTGTCCGGTAACTTCTTAAAGCCCGTGCTCGTCGGCAATGCCGATGAGATCGCCGCAGCGGCCGAGGACGTCGGCTTCAACATCCGCGGCGCCGAGATCATCGATCCCGAGAATTACGAGGGCATGGACGAGATGGTCGAGAAAATGGTCGAGCTGCGCAAGGGCAAGATGACCGCGGAGCAGTGCCGCGACGCGCTCAAGAAGAGCAACTACTTCGGCACCATGCTCGTCAAGATGGGCAAGGCCGACTGCCTGCTCGGCGGCGCTACCTACTCCACGGCCGACACGGTCCGTCCCGCGCTCCAGCTCATCAAGACCAAGCCCGGCAACAAGATCGTCTCTTCCTGCTTCATCATGGTCCGTCCCGCCGCTTCCGGCGAGAACGAAGTGCTCGCCATGGCCGACTGCGCCATCAACATCAA
This sequence comes from bacterium, assembly GCA_037343695.1. GTDB lineage: Bacteria > Bacillota > Clostridia > Oscillospirales > Oscillospiraceae > Hominicoprocola. The sequence goes on from JAYABH010000040.1 coordinate 38,713, forward strand.
GCCCAACGAGGACGAGCTCGTCGAGATCTGCAAGGAGACCGTCTCCTGCGCCAAGATCTTCGGCGTTGACCCGAAGGTCGCCTTCCTGAGCTACTCCACCCTCGGCTCCGGCAAGGGCGAGGACGTGGACAAGATGCGCAACGCCTGCGAGAAGGCCAAGGCCCTCATGCCCGAGACCCCGATCGGCGGCGAGTTCCAGTTCGACGCGGCCGTTTCCCCGGCTGTCGCCAAGACCAAGCACATCACCGACGGCGTCGGCGGCCACGCCAACACCTTCATCTTCCCCGACATCAACGCCGGCAACATCGGCTATAAGATCGCGCAGCGCCTGGGCTCCTTCGACGCCTACGGCCCGATCCTGCTGGGTCTGAACGCGCCGATCAACGACCTCTCCCGCGGCTGCAACGCCCAGGAGGTCTACTCCATGGCCATCATCACCGCGGCGCTTGCCTAAGGCATCCGCGAAAAGCACCCGCAAAGTAAAAAAGAGGACGGCTCCGCCGTCCTCTTTTTTTGCTTTTTCCCCTGCGCGGCAGACTGAAAACATCTTGCAGGATGGCCGTCATTTTTCATAAATACCCACTCAAAATTTGCAGAATTGAATGCTTCGAATGTTTCAAATGTATGGAATATTTGGAGAAGTTAGACAAATGTTTTTTGCTGTTTTTGGCTGATTTGCACATATTTGTACAACAAAGTTCAGCTACCTTTTTCCCGAAAAGGGGCAGACAAAAAATCCCTGCATGCTATAATGAGCTTGCGATCGCGGGGTGCATACGCCTCGCGAAAAATATGAACACACATTCGTGGAGGGTAATCATTATGGCTATCAAAGTGGGCATCAACGGCTTCGGCCGCATCGGCCGTGTCGTGCTGCGCATTCTGTGTGAGCGTCCGGAGCAGTTTGACATCTGCGGCATCAATCTGCGCAAGGCTGACCTCGACTATATGGTCTATCTCGTCAAGTACGACTCCGTGTTCCGCCAGTTCAACGGCACGGTCGCACACGACGAGCAGCACCTGATCCTCAACGGTCACAGCATCCGCGTGTTCAGCGAGTCTGACGCGTCGCTGATCGACTGGGCCAGCTGCGGCGCGGAGTACATCATCGAATCCACCGGCGCCTACAACACCACGGAGAAGGCCTCCGCCCACTTCGTCGGCGGCGCGAAGAAGGTCATCATGACCGCACCCGCCAAGGACAATGTCACCCCCACGTTCGTCATGGGCGTAAACCACGAGCTGCTGCGCCCCGAGATGAAGATCGTCTCCAACGCTTCCTGCACCACCAACTGCTTAGCGCCCCTTGCCAAGGTCGTGAATGACGCGTTTGGCATCGAGCAGGCGCTCATGTCCACCATCCACGCCTCCACCGCCAAGCAGAAGACCGTCGACGCGCGCGGCGGCAGCGACTGGCGCACCGGCCGTTCGGTCTATAACAACATCATCCCCTCCTCCACGGGTGCTGCCAAGGCCGTCGGCAAGGTCATTCCCGAGCTCAAGGGCAAGATGACCGGCATGAGCTTCCGCGTGCCCACAGCGGACGTCTCCGTGGTCGATCTGACCGCGCGCCTGAAGAAGAAGGCCACCTATGCCGAGGTCTGCGAGGCCATCCACGCCGCGAGCGAGGGTCCCCTCAAGGGCATCCTCGACTACACCACCGACCAGATCGTCTCGCAGGACCTCGTCGGCAATCCGCACCCCAGCATCTTCGACGAGACCGCCGGCATCATGCTCGACGACAACTTCGTCAAGCTGATCTCCTGGTACGACAACGAGTGGGGCTACTCCAACATGGTCGTGCGCCTGCTGGAGCACATGGCCAGCATTGACAAATAAAAAGGAAGGGGATGCAGAGCATCCCCTTCCTTTTTATTTGAGGAGCTGCACTTCGCTTCGTGCCTTGCCGCCCGTGGGGCGGCCACGACACGCGCGAAGCGAGAAGTGTTTTTGCCCACGTACACGCCGCGGGCAAAAACGATCAAGATTCTTTCGCGTCTGCGGACGCGAAATTCTGCGAAGCTTTTATTGCCCGTCCTTCGGTGCTTGCGCGCCGGGGGACGGTTCTTTTTCCACGCGCTCTGCCGCTTTGGCTTCTATCTCCTCGGCGGTCACATCGTCCTCCATGCCGCGGGCGTGGAGGACGTCGTCGCGCGTGATGGTCATCAGATCGTCCTTTGTGAAGCTCTCCATCTTCGCCAGACGGTTGGCCTGCGCGGTCAGGATCTGCTCGAAGAGGTTGCGCACGCCGCGCGCGTTGCCGAACGTCACGCCGTCGGCGTTCTCGTCGCAGATGAAATCCCTCACGTCCTGCTCCGCATCGGGGGAGAGGACGTACTGCGACTTGCGGCACTGCATCTGAAAGATCGCGAGCATCTCGTCCAAGGAATAATCGTCAAAGTGCAGGTAGCGGTTGAAACGCGATTCAAGGCCGGGGTTCGAGTGGATGAATTTTTCCATCAGGCCGTCGTAGCCCGCGACGATCACGACGAGATCGTCGCGGTGATCCTCCATCGCCTTGAGCAGCGTGTCGATGGCCTCCTGACCGAAGTCGTTGTCGCCCTTGCCGTTGAGTGCGTAGGCCTCGTCGATAAACAGCACGCCGCCGAGCGCCTTTTCGATGACCTTGCTCGTCTTGATGGCCGTCTGCCCGACGTAGCCCGCGACAAGGCCGCTGCGGTCCACCTCGACAAGCTGCCCCTTCGACAAGATGCCGAGCGAGCGGTAGATGCGCGCCATCAGCCGCGCGATCATCGTCTTGCCCGTGCCGGGATTGCCGGTAAAGACCATGTGGAGCGAGAAGTCCGCGTTCGGCAGGCCAGCCTCCTCGCGCCGCTTGAACACCGTCGCCATGCTGATGAGGTTATTCACCTCGCGCTTGACCTCGGCAAGGCCGATGTAGCCGTCAAGCTCCTTCTTGAGGTCCTCGATCTTCTCCGGCGGGGGAAGGGGCGCTTCCTCGTCCTTTTTCTCGTCCCCGCCCGTGGACGCGGCGCTTTTTTGCGGCTTTGCGCCGTCCGCGCTCTTGGGCGCGGCGTTTTTCGGCGCGTCCTGCTTCGGCGCGGCGCTCTTCGGGGCGGCGGGCGCCGCGGGTGCGCTCCAGAAGTCGCTGCCCATGCGGTTCAGACTGTTCTGCGTCATCGTGCGGATCACGTCGAGCTGCTGGAGGATGATCTCGTCTTTTTTGTCCATGTCAGTTCTCCTTCCCATAGGGCGTGTGCGCCATCGCGCGGAACAAAAACGCGGTGACAAGGCCGCTGAGCGCGCCCGTGAAGAGCGACACCAGCAGCAGAAACGGCAGATAGTAAAGTGGGGCGGACGAGCCGAGCGTGATCATCGCCGCGCAGACCTGCCCGCAGTTATGCGCCGCCGCGCCCGCGACGGACACGCCGAAGATGCTGAGCTTTTTCGCCCGGCTCAAAAGTGCCATGACGAGCAGCGCCGAGACACCGCCGAGCAGCGAAAAGAGCAGCGCGGACAGGTTGCCCGCGAACAGCGCGCCGAGCGTGCAGCGCACGAGCAGGATGGAAAGCGCGCTCGGAAAGCCGAGGGCGTAGAGCGCGTAGAGCGTCACGATGTTTGCAAGCCCCAGCTTCACGCCCGGCAGGGGCACGAGCAGCGTGAGCGGGAAGAACGACTCCATATACGACAGCGCCAGCGCCAGCGCGGCGAGCACCGCGCAGAGCGTCAGCTGTCTTACTGTGATCCTCATGCCGCTCACCCCACGATCACGTCGTATCCGGCGGAAGCGCCCTCGAGCGTGACGGCCACGCGGGCGGGCAGGCACACGATGCTCTGCCCCGCGCGCGAGATCGCGCCGGTGTGGACGCAGTCCTGATTGGGGCAGTCGCTCTCGGCGACGCGCACCGCGCCGTTCTCCGCCGCGACGCGCACCGCGTAGCCGCGGCTTTCGTAGCTGCCGCCCTGATAGTTCTCCAGCGGCACGCGCTCGACGGTCTCCCCGTCGATGGAGACGACGACCGTCAGCGCATCCGCCGTCCGCGCTTCAAGGAATGGCCGCGCGGCGAGCCCCAGCGCCAGCAGCAGCACCGCCAGCACCACGAGCGCGTCCCACTTCGTCGGCTTCAGCTCAGGAAAGCGCTTCATAGCTGTACCCGCTTTCTTCGCCCGGCGTGAAGGACGAGGCAAGGCCGTCGGTATAGAGCACGCGGCCGTCGTCGGTGACTAAAATGAGTTCAAAATCCGTGCCCTGCGCGGCAAGGGACTTACGGAGAGTAAGCGCGCCGTCCGTCCCGAGGACGAAGCACGCCGTCGAGAGCGCGTCGGCCCACGCGCCGTTTTCGCACACGACCGTGACGCTCACCAGTCCGCTCTCGGCGGGACGGCCGGTCGCGGGGTCGATGATGTGGTGATAGCGCACGCCGTTTTCCTCAAAATAGCGCTCGTACACGCCGGAGGTCACGACGAACTTGTCCGACGCCGTCAGGATGCCGATATAGCTGTCGGTGTCCGCCGGGTCCTTGACGGCGACGCGCCAGTCGCTGCCGTCGCTCTTTTTGCCCATGACGAACACGTCGCCGCCGAGGTCGAGCGTCGCGGACGTGACGCCCTCCGCCGCGAGCTGCGCGCGCAGAAGGTCGGCCGCATAGCCCTTGGCGATGCCGCCGAGGTCGAGCTGCGCACCGTCTAAAAGCGTGACGGTCCAGCCGTCCGCGTCCTCCGTCAGCGCGACCTTGTCGCGCCCCGTGCGGGAAAGTAGAGATAAAAGCTCATCCTCAGGCGGAACGCGGCGCTCATCCTTCGTAAAGCCCCAGGCGTCGAGCACGGGGGCAAGCGTGGGGTCGAACGCGCCGTCCGTCGCGTCCGAGATGGCAAGCGCCGTTTGAATGAGCGCGGGGAGCGCGTCGTCGGAGCCGTAATGCACCGCCGCGCCGTCCGATGCGTTGAGCGCGGAAAGCTCGCTGCCCTCCGCCGTGCGTGAGAGGACGGCTTCGTCCAGCGTGTGCAGCTCCTGCTCCGCGCGCTCCAGCGCGGAAGCGGCGCTCTCGCCGTAAACCGTCAGGTTCATGACCGTATCCATGGCATAGACCGTGCGCGTCTCGCCCGACGGGGCCGCTTCGCCGCAGCCGGTGAGGGACAGCGCGCAGAGGATCGTCAGCAGCAGCGCTGTAAATCGTCTTTTCATAGGTTCTCCCGGTAAAATAGTGTCAGGCTTATTGTACCCGCACCGGGGCGGTCTGTCAAAGAATTTCTGCCGCCCCGCGGCGATCAAAAAAAGGGATACCCTCTTCATGAAAGAGAGTATCCCCTTTGCGGTCTTCTGCCGCGCCCGGCGCTTTTACGAGACCGGGCATTCATCCTCTGCCTTCACGCGGCGGAACATCGCCCGGAACAGCGTCCTCGCGATCGGGCCCGCGATGAACAGCTGCACGGGCAGCGCCATGATGAAGTTCCGGCAATAGACGGCAAGGTAGCTGGGAATGAACTGGCTCGTGAAGCCGTGGCCGTGCCAGACGCCCAGGATGCTGGCCAGCGCCACCTGAAAGATGACCGTGAAGGTCTGGATGGCGGCGATGATCGCGATGGGACGGTCGCCGGGCCTGACCACGCGGAAGGCAAAGCGCTTGGCAGCAGGGCTCGAAATAAAATAGGCGCACAAGGAAATGATCACAAATTCCGGCCACATGCTTTTCAGCGCGATCAAAAACGTCGCGTTCACAAAGCTCCCCGCCGCCAGCGCCGTATTGTAGAGCGTCATGATATAGACCATGATCCATGCGGTCACGGCGGTGAAGATCACGGATTCAAATTTTGTTTTGGGCATGCCTGCGTCCTCCTGTTTTTCGGCTGTTCTTTTATTGTGTTCTCTCCGGCGCGCAAAAAATAAATGTCCCCCGCCGTCCAACATTGGCAGAGTGACATTTATTGTCTTACCATATGGAGTTCCCCGGCAGGCGCGCCGCCGGATAAAAATAATTATACCGGAATTTTCCCCCTCCCGCAAGCATATTTTTACCGCCGCCGCGTTTTTTGTCGAACTCTGCGCAGAAGTGCCGCGCCCCCCATGGTTTGTGCAGAGCGCGCACGCGATAGGGAAAGCCCGCGCCGCCTGCAATGCAGGCAGTGCGGGCTTTTACTCTGCTTTTTAAATGGGGGAACGGCTTAGTACATGCCGCCCTTCAAAACCGCAACTTTTTGAAGCAAAACGCATATAAC
>JAYABH010000041.1:0-33214 GCA_037343695.1 bacterium
CCTGCTTCTTCGCTTCACGGGCGTCGGCATAGACGTCATCGACGACCTTGCGCAGGGCAAGTACGCCGGGGCTGACTTGTTTTGCCATGATTGATTCCTCCTAATGCGATTATTATGCGATAATTGATCTTTTAACGTTTTTACTGCTTTTTCAGAGCTTTCTGATAAGCGAACAGGGCGGCGCCGAGCGCGCCGTTGTACTGCGTGAGGGGCGAGGTGTGGATCTCGTGGCCGAGCTGCTCTCTGAGCGCCTGCACGATGCCGTGGTTCTGCGCGACGCCGCCGGTCATGACCACATCGTCGCGCACACCGATGCGGTGGCAGAGGCCGGAAACGCGGCCCGCGACGGACTTGTGGATGCCGTGGATGATGTCGCACTTGTTTGTGCCCATGGCGAGCTGCGAGATGACCTCGCTCTCGGCAAAGACCGTGCAGGTCGAGCTGATACCGACCTCCTTGGTCGACTTGTCGCCAAGATCGCCCAGTTCTTCGACCTTCACCTCAAGCACGCGGGCCATGACATCGAGGAAGCGGCCGGTACCGGCTGCGCACTTGTCGTTCATGACGAAATTTTTCATCATGCCGTTCTCGATCTCGATGACCTTCACGTCCTGCCCGCCGATATCGACGACCGTGCGCACGTTCGGAAACAGGAACGCCGCGCCCTTGGCGTGGCAGGAAAGCTCGCTCATCTGCATGTCGGCAAGGCCGTCAAGGCTGTTGCGCCCGTAGCCCGTGGCAAGGACGAAGTCCATCTGCTCGCGCGTCATGCCCGCGTTTTCCAACACCTGAGCGATCGCGCGGGATGGACCCGACGTGCCCGTGCCGACAGCGACGAGGGACTTGGCAACGATCTCGCTGCCGTCTTTTAAGATCACACATTTCGACGCGGTGGAGCCGACGTCGATACCCATGGTATAAATGCTCATTGTACTCTCCGTTTGCCTTCCCGTGCGCTGCGCGGTTCTTGCCTCCGCGCAGCGCCGAGAAAAGCATTGTTGTGATATTTTACTGCGCGTTCAGGGCGTCGTAGTCGCGGATAACGCGCGGCAGCAGCATCTGATGGACCGGGCAGATGCTCTCGGGGTTCTGATAGCAGGCGTTGGCGAAGGCCTGGATGTAGGGACGGATGTCGTTCATGTCGACGATCTCGTCGGTCATGCCTGCCTTGGCGCAGAACTTCGGGCTGGACTTCTTGGCGTAGTCCTGGATCAGCGCGTTCATCTTGTCGATGGTGGGCTGCAGATCCTCGCCGGCCTTCTCTTCCTTCACGAGACGGCGGGCATACATGGCGGCCGCAGCGGTCTCGCCGTGCATGACGTAGATCTCGGTGGTAGCGGTGCCGATGGAGAAGGCGTTGTTGTCGTTGCCCTGCGGGCCGCCGAGAACGTAGTGCGCCGCGGCGGTGCCCTTGCGGAGCGTGATCTCCATCATCGGCAGCTTGCTGGACTGGATGGAGTAGATCAGGCTCTGGCCGAGGCCGAGGAGCTCAGCGCGCTCAGCGTCGTTGCCGACGTCGATACCGGTGGTATCCTGGACCCACAGCATCGGGATGCGGTCACGCGCGCAGAGGGTGACAAACTCGTTCATCTTGATGAGGCCCTGACGGTACAGCTTGCCGCCCACGCCCATCGCCTGGCCGTAAGTCGCCATCTTGTACTCGGGGTAGTTCATCAGCATGCCCTGATAGTTGGCGACAACGCCGACGAGCAGACCGTCGATCTTGGCAAGACCGGTGATCATCTCGGGGCCGTAGCCGTGCTTGTACTCCATGAACTCGGAGCCGTCGAACAGACGCGCGAGGACCTCGACCATGTCGTAGGAGCGCTTCTGGTTGAAGGGCACGATGCTGTAGAGGTCGTTGGCGTCGAACAGGGGCTCCTTGGGATCGTCCACGCGGAAGAACTCGGGATCGTAAGCCGGCAGCATGGCCATGTACTTACGGATACCGGCAAGCACGCCTTCCTCGTCTGCGTAGACCTCGCGGAAGAAGCCGGTCTCGCCGTAGTGGATGGCGACGGTGCCGGGGATGTCGCTCTTGAGGTTCTTCTGCGCCTTGATGAGCGCCTCGGCCGCTTCCTTGTCCACATGGCCCTTGGGGCTCATGCCGCCGACGATACCGGCGCCGCCGACCGCCATGTTGGCGTCCTCATGCGCGATCAGGATGGTCGGGGAGATGGAGTGATAGCCGCCGCCGGCGGGGTTGGTGCCGTAGATGCCGACGATGACGGGCACGCCCATCTGGTTCAGCTCGCTGTTGCGATAGAACGGGGTGCCGCCGCCGCGGCGGTTGGGATAGACCTTCTCCTGCTCGTCGAGCTTAACGCCGGAGCAGTTGAGGACGTAAACGAGGGGGATGCGCAGGCGCTTGGCCGTGTCGCTGCCGCGCAGCAGGCTGTCGGCCTGGCCGGGGACCCAGGCGCCGGCGAGCTTCTTGTTGTCGCTCGCGATGATGACGGCCCATTTGCCGTCGATACGGCCGAGGCCCTTGACGATGCCAACGCTGCCGTTCTTGTTGTCCTGGGGGTTATAGAGGCTGTTGAGGGGGCACCAGGTGCCTTCGTCAACGAGCTCCATGATGCGCTGCATCGCCGTCCACTGGCCGGACTCGTTGAGCGCCTCGGTGCTCTTACCGGCTTCGAGGGCAGCCTCGCGGATCTCGTGGATCTCCTGCTCCACCGCCTGGATCTCAGCGGCGTTGTCCTCGTGGAATGCGCTCAGATCCTTGCCGATGACCGGCATGCTCTGGAAGTAAGAGGGCATGGAATATTCGCTCATATTAAGTTCTCCTTCTTAAATCGAAATAACAAATTACTTATCCTTGGGAACCTTGATGAATGCCTGACCCGGGTCGATCTCCTCACGGATGAGACGGATGATCTCCGGAGAGGGACCTTCCATCAGCTCGGCGCGGGAAACGTCGATCTCGAAGCCGGTGTTCTCCTGAACCATCTCGGGAGAGGAGAACGGATAGTAGTAAGCGAGGTACATGCGCTTGGTCTCTTCATCAAACTTCATGATGCCGAGGTCGGTGACGACCATCTGAGGACCGCGGTTGCCGGGCAGGCCTGCGCGCTCGCGGCCGCCGGGGCCGTCCATCCAGCCGCAGGAGGTGATGTAGTCGACGTGGTCCATGAAGCGGCGCTTCTGGTGCTGCATCATGATGATGGTGTTGCAGTAGGTGGCAATGCCGTTGGCGCCGCCGGAACCGGTGAAACGGGTGGTGGGCTGCAGGTAGTCGCCCTTGCCGAAAATGCAGGTGGAGTTCACGTTGCCGTAGGGGTCGATCTGCGCGCCGCCGATGAAGGCGACGAGACGGTCCTCGTCGTGCAGCCACTCGTTGGCCTCGAAGCCGACGAAGCGGATGTTGGGCCACTGCACGGCGCAGTGCGCCATGAAGCGGTTATCGCCGACGGAGCGGGGGACCTCAACGGGGTCGCAGTCCATCAGGCCCGACTCGACGATGGGGTGGCAGCTGGGGCAGACCGCGCGCTTGGCAAGGGACGCACCGATCAGCGGCAGGCCCGTACCAACGATGACGATCTGGTTTTCCTTGATATTCTTAGCAATGGCATACGCCTGCATTTCCTGCTTGGTATACTTCGTATAATCAGACATTTCTATTTAGCCTCCCAAACCTTAGTGTGTAGTGGAATAGCCGAGGTGCGGCTCGTTCTTCAGGCGCATCAGACGGCTGCCGCCGAGCTTATCGAGCAGAGCGGACTGATCTTCGCAGCTGTAGACCCACTTTTCGAGGAAATCCTTGAAGGTCTCGGGGATCTTCTCACCGCTCTTGGCGAGCTCGAAGGCCTTCTGGGCGTTTTCGGCGGCGAGCTTGAGCTTCTCGTCCTCGGGAGCCTTCTCCAGCGCCTTGGCAGCCTTGGCCGCAGCCTTTTCAAGCTGCTTGACGGCATCCTCGGCATCCTGATACTTGGAGGCCTTGTCGTATTCCTTCAGGCCGGCGTCGTCGTCGTCATAGTAATCATAGCACTGAGCGGGCCATGCGCCATAGGGAGCCTTGACGACCGCCTGCACGCACTCGCCGAAAATGCGGGTCTTGGTCGGGTCGCGGCGGATGAACTCGTCGGAGACGATCTCCTCGCAGGTGACGATGGTCTTGCGCGCGGCGATCGCGATGTCGATATCATGGAACTCATCGCCCATGATGATGCAGGTGCCGTCCGGAGAGGCCTGCTGGACGTGGATGATGGCGGTGTCGATCTTGGGCACGGGCACGGCTACGACCTTCTGCCCCGGCACCATCGGGTTCTCGATCTCGACGCACTTGAGATTTTCGATCTTGGGCATGGTCTTGCGCTTTTCCTCGCTGATGCCCCAGAACTTCATCAGGCCGCTGCCCTGCATCAGGCGCACCGGCAGGAACGGAAGGCCCAGAGAAGAGGCGTGGAGCATGAGCATCAGAACGTCCTGAGAATAGTCCTCATACGTGAGTCTGCCCTGCTCGATCGCCGCGCGGAAGCGGCGGGAGACGTTGGTATAGCCGGAGTTTGCGGTATAGCAGTTGATGTAAGCCGCCACACGGTCTTCGCCGATGAGCATATCGACCTCGCCGCCGCCGGGACCGGCGTAAACGATGAAGTCCTTCTTGCCCTGACGCAGGATCTCGGAGACCGTAGCATAGGGCTTACGGTTGGTGGTAAAGCCACCGATCGCAAGGGTGTCGCCGTTTTCAACGTACTTTTCAACGGCATCGTGCAATGTCATGACCTTATTCAAGATAAAACCCTCCCTGATTTTGATGAACGTGTTTTATTGCCAACGAGCATCTTGCATGGATTCCTTCAAAAATCCTTCAGGTGGTGCTCATACAGGCTTCATTTTAGATTATAGTGGAACTTCCGCATGAAATCAATGAAAATCGGCTTGGAAAGTTCAAAAAAACTGAACAAATTTTCACCGCGTTTTTTGTCGTTTCCGTGTACACGTGTCCGTTCGATTTGTTAAAAACGACCGTTTTTTGCAAGATTTCCTGCAATCCATATCGTTTTCTCCCATCTCTCCATGCGCGGAAAGAGCGCCGGGGGATTGTCTCCCCCGGCGCTCTCCGAGCGTTTATTCCATTCCGTTTTTCTGCGCAAAGCGCCTGAGCAGCACCACCAGCTGCTCGCGCGTCAGAAAGCTTTTGTACTGCTTGTTGCCCGTTTCGTCGCCCGCGATCAGTCCCGCCTGCTCCGCCCAAGCGCGCGCTTCCGCGCTCCAGGACGCCGGCTCGCGCTGCGCGAGCGAGCGAAAATAGGCTTCTATCCGCTCGTTAAACTCCTGCTGCGTCATCTCTTCCTCCTTAAAGCGCGGCATAAGCGGCGGATAACGCCGCGCACGCACCATTGCGCCCGTGTACGCGCCGTTTGCGTCCCACTGGAAATGCGGCCGGTCCAGAAAGCTCTTCCAGTCCCCGCCCCAGGAAAAGCCGACCTTCTTTCCGAGCGCCCCCATCCGCTCGAAAAACGCCGGGTCGTCGTACTCGTGCCCCTTCTCATTCTTGCAAATGTCGAAGGCCAGTCCTGCATGCTCGGCGTGGAACGAGGGCGTCACCGCGCCCTTTGCCGCGTAGCCCTTCTCCGCGAGCATTTTCTGGTACGCGCCGTCGCGCACGGTCTCCGTCACGAGCGCACGCAGGCCCTGCCTTTCCGCCATCGCCAGCAGCACCCGGCAGTTTTCCGCCACGTCCGCGCGCAGATCATCGATGTCCCTGCTGTGCCGCATTTACGTCTCCTCCTGCGTCTTGCCGTTCTGCGTGCCGAAGTAGAACGCGATCACCATGAGATACACCGTGTTGAACTCCTGCGTCACCTTGCCCTCGACCGTCAGCACGCAGAACGTGATCGTCAGGCAGATCGTCACAAGGCTCTTCACGCTCAGAAGATTTGCGAGTCTCCTTTTCAGCTGCTCCATTCCCTCACCCCTCGCAGTCGATGCCGCGGCACACCGTTTCGTACGTCACGCCGCCGCACGTATTCTCCGCCTTTGCCTTTGCGTAGTAGCAGGCCGCGCTCGTCCCGTAAGCGCCCCATGCCGCCGTCACCATCGTCGCGATCCACGGCAGCGTTCCCATGAACGCCGCGTGCACCGCCAGCTTTGCCAGCGCAAAGCCCTGATAGGTCGTGTACAGCACGATCGCGCTTTCCAGGACCAGCAGCACCTTGGAAAAGCTTGCTCTCTTTTTCTTCATACGCTCCCCCCTGTCATCAGCAGGGAAAGCGCCGCCCCGATGAGCACATACAGCACGCGGTCCACCATCGCGTCCCAGCGCCGCGCGGGCTTCTGCGTCATGCTCTTCACATCCGCCTTGATCTCCTTCACGTCGCGCTCCACGCCCATCTCGCGCGAGGCGAGCACCTCCACTGCCGTTACCAGCTTATTCAGGTCCTTCTGCTGCTGTTCCAGCGTTTCGATGCGGTGCGTGTTCGATTTGGCGCGCTGCTCCGCCGCCGTGAGCCGGACGCTCATCTCCTGCTCGGTCATGCGTCGCCCACCGCCTTTTCAAAGCTTTCCCACGTGTGTCCCGCGCTCTCGGCCATCCGCCAGGTAAAGCCCTGCGTCTCGCACTCGCGCCAGGTGATATAGCGGAACCAGAACTCCGTCAGCAGATGGCAGGGGATGATGTCGAGGATGATCTGCTCCACCTGCGGAAACTCCTCCGGCACGCCCACCGTGCCGGGAAAGCGGACGCGCACCACGCCCTTTTCCGCCGTCTCCTCCACCGTTGCGGGAATGCCGCAGCCGATGAGCGCCGCGTTGATCTCCGAGAGCGTAAAGCCGTCCGCGCCGATGCGCGCGAGCGCGGCGACAGCCTCGCGCCGCAGCGCGGTCGAAGCTCTCACCGGGCAGCGGGAAAAAAGCTTTTCCCGCCGCGAAAGCCCCTCGCCCTCCGCAAGCGGCAGGATGCTCTCGCGCCCGGCGTCATCCAGCTTTTCCTGCGCGCCGTCCAGCGCCGCCCCGGCCGCGTACAGCTCGCCGCCGCTGATGCTGCCGCGCTCGGTGCGGTAAATGCGCATCGGCTCCAGAAGCGCGCAGAGATAGTCGTAATACGTCATTCGCCGTCCCCCGCTTCGATCTCCGAGATCGCCACCGTGCCGAGCACCGGCAGCTGCGTCGCGCTCACTTCAATATCCGCAGACGGCGAGAGCAGATGGCAGTTGCTCACGCCCTCCACGCCGTAGAGGATGCTCGCGAGCTTCGCCGTGTAGACGCTCTCGCCCAGCCGCTCGCCGGTAAAGTGCGCCGCGAGCGCCGCCTTCGCCGCGTCCGTGACCTCCTGCATCGTCCAGCCCGGCTCCGCCGTCAGCTCCGCGCTCACGTTCACCGTCTTCTTCACCGGTGCCTTGACCTGTACGTCCACCGCGATCTCGCGCTTTTTCTGTAAGACCTCTGCGATCTCCTGCATCAGCGCCGACTCCGGCACGCCCGCGTGCGTCGAAACGTACACGTCCACCGTGCCGATACCGCGCGCCCGGCCCACCGCCTTCGCCGCCGCCACGCCCGCAAAGCGCATCGCCTCCTGCTCGTAAAAGGCCGCGTTCGCGCCGTTCGGCAGGCGCTTGAAGCTTGCGAGCACGCGCTCGCGCAGCTTCTCGTCGCTCTCCTCGTCGCTGCCGCCGGAAAAGGCCTCCGGATTTTCGCACCGCGTAACGCCCACCGGATAGGCCGACATGATGTGCACCGCCCCCGCGATGACGTTCCCGGCCGCCCCCGTCTCCACGGCGCGCGCCGGCACGTCCACATACGTTTCGCCCGTCGCGAGCACCGCCTTTTCCGTCGTTTCAAAGCGCACGCCGCCGCTCGTCATCGCCGTGCTCCCCGCGTCGATCTCGTAATCCGTCACCACGGCCGACGGCGCGGAAAAGCGCAGCACGCCCGTTGCCTTCGCCGCCGGCAGGCGCGTCAGCGCGCGCGTTTCGGCGTGATAGTCCAGATACTGCCCCTGCGCCGTCTGCGGAAAGCTCTGGTCCAGCACCCAGTCCGCCTGTGCCAGCAGCGCCTGCACCTCCGCTGCCAGCGCGTAAAGGCGCACCATCATGTCGCAGCCGTCATTCGGCACAAAGCCCATCTCCTGCGCGAATGTCTCCCGCATCCGCTCATAGATCGTTCTCAATTCCTCCATCGTTTCACTCTCCCCCGATCTCCACGCTCACGCCGCGCTCCTCTCCCTCATAGAGCAGTGCGATGCGCAGCGCAAGAAGGTCGCCCTTCTGCTCCGTCGTCACATCGCTCACCGTCAGCTCCGTCTCCTCCGCCAGCGCTTCGGCGACGTACTGCTTCGCCGCCGTCGCGCGGCTCTCGCCCTTTTCCCGCCATAAAAGATGCAGCTCGCTGCCAAGTTCCGGCGCGAGGGCAAAGCTCCCGCGCCGCACGCTCAGCTTGAAGAGCACGCGCTCCAGTACCTCGTCCCAGCCCGCGGCGCGCACAAGTCCGCCCGCGCCGTCGGACACATAGTCCCTGTCCCTGATCTTCAGCTCCATCTCTCATCCTCCCAGCGGCAGATACGGCGCGCCGTTGATGACCACCAGACCGTTCAGCTCGATCACGCCGTTGTTGCGCAGCACGATCTCCGTCCCCTCCAGGGCCGAGCGGATGCGCACCTCCCCCGGCGCAAGCTCGCCGCTTTTTCCGCCGGGCACGCCCACGGCGTAGCTCTCCTCACCGAAGGTCCCGCCGCGCACGATCAGCACATCCTCGCCCCTTCTCGGCTTCCATTCGTAGCCGCCCGGTCCCACGGTCTGCACGCCGCGCGCTTCTCCGCTGCTGAATACCGCCGTCTCCTCGCCGTCGATCGTCACCGTGCCGTCCTGCGCCGAGGCCACATCCTGCATCTCGTGCGCCGCCAGCTTTCTCGATAACCACATTGCTCCATCACTCCCTCTGCAAGCTCACTTCGCTCGTCTCTCCGCTCTCGCCGAAACGCCGCGTCAGCTCGATCACGCGAAAGCGCCCGTCGATGCCGATCTTCGTCCCGCTCACGTGCGCAAGGTCGCCCGGCGCGGCGGAGAATTTCCCCGCGATGCTCACGCGCAGCGTCTCCGCTCCCTCGCGCGACTTTCCGATCTGATACTCGCCCGTGCAGCGCATCGTCTGCGCGCCGCTTTTCGCCGGCACGTAGAATACCCTCCGGCTCGTCCCGCCGCGCGCGCAGAATTCCTCGTTTTTCACGCTCTCCCGCGCGCCTGCCTTCTTGTCCACCACCAGCGCTTCGGCGATCACGCCGTAGCGCCGGTCGCAGTAGGTCAGCGCCGTCACCGGCACCGTCCCGTCGATCACGATGTCCGCGCCCCGGCGCGTCTTTCTGAGCGTCAGCACCCCGGTCTTGTCAAAATACGGTGCGATGCCCCCGTGCAGCGCCGCGAAGTCATGCAGCACCTTCCACTGGCTCGACCCGCTCGCCACGCGGTAATGCGCCGCCGTCACCTCGTCATAGCCCGCGCAGACGACGCCATACGGCGTCACGTGGTTTCTGACGATCTCGCTCATCGCCGCCCGCTGGTATGTCACGGCCTCCGCCTCGTTGTCGAGCAGCAGCGCCGCCATGCCGCGCCCGCTCAGCTCAAGCTGCGTTCCCTTTTCATCGCATGTGACCGTACATTCGTCGATCACGCCCGCAAATTCGACCGCGCCGTCCTCTTTCGCCGTGAAGCGCACGGCGGCGCGCAGCGTTTCCGCCATCGCCGCCTCATAGGGGCAGCGGAGCGTGAAGCTGTCGCACGGCACGCTCCCCGTGTAGGATAGCTCCCATTTCAGCAGCACCGGCAGCTCGAACTGCGCGCCGCCGCACGTCGTGATATAGCCCTTCATCACGGCAGCGTCACCTGCTCTCCCACCGCGATCACGTTCGGGTTGCGGATCTGCGGATTCGCCTTCAAAAGCGCCGCGAGCGTCACGCCGTTGGCGTAGGCGATTCCCCAGAGCGTGTCGCCGCGCTTCACGGTATACACCTTGCGTGCCGCCGCGGCGGAGGAAGCGCTCCCGCCGCCGCTTTCGCCGCTCACGCGGATGAGCGATGTGCTCAGCGGGCTCGTCTCCCAGAAGGTGAAGCGGTAGCGCACATAGTCCTCGAGCGGCTGCTGGGCAAGCTCGAGCGACACGAAATACGCCTGCGCCGCCTGCCACACCGGGTGCACCAGCAGCCCCGCGCCGCCCTGATAAAAGACCGTCGCCAGCTTTTTGAACTCGCCGTAAGCGCCCTTCCCTGCAAACACGCCCTCGCCCTCCATCACGCGATAGCTCATGCCGAGATCCTGCATCCCGTACCGCCCGAACGGCACCTTCGCCACCGCCACGTTCCGCCGGAACGTGATGGTGTAGGTCTCCGGGTTATGCGGCCACACATAGTCCTTGTATCGCATCGGTGCAAGGTTCATTTTCTCTCCGTCCCCTCTCAGTAGAATAAAAAGCCGCCGTCATAGCGCCGCGCGTCGCGTTCCAGGCTCTGCGAAAATTTCTCCGTCTCCCGCAGCTCCCGCTCCCGCGGAAGAAGCGCTGTTCTTTCCGCCCTTGCCGATTCGGCAGCGGCCGCGGCAGGCGCTCTTTTCCCCAGCTCCTGCCGGAGCCACGCCGCCGCGCTTTCCTCGCTCTCTTCCGCATACACCGGCGCAGCGGAAGCCGCCGTGCGCGCCGTCATGCCCACCGGCAGCGCACCGGCGCTCCCCACCGCGTCGGGCGCTTCCCCGCCCGTCAGTCTGCGCGCAAGGCGCGCCATCTCCGTCTCCGCGTACTCCTCCGCCGCGTCATCCGCGCTTATCTTTGCCGTATTTTCCGCAGCCGCGCCATCCGCCGCGCCGTCTGTCCGCTTCCCCGCAACGGAGCGCGACAGCTGCTTTCTAAGCCGCTCCTCCCGCTCGCGCCACAGCGCCGCCCCGCGCGTTAAGACCCATTCGACGTAATTCAAGCCCTTCTCCCCTCCTTCATGCGAAGGTACCGCGCCATGTCAAAGCCCGCGTTGTCCCCGCCCGCCGTGTCGGTGAGCAGCTCCCCGCAGGCGCTGCACCGCGTCTCCTCCGCCCGCCTTCTGCACGCCGGGCACAGCCGTTCCAGCTCCTCCTCGCGGTCGAGCATCTCGTGCATCAGGCAGTAGAGGTAGTCCCCGTCCGTCATCTCGCGCACGCGCGCTTCGCCCGGCAGCGCCCCGGCATATCGGAGCACGCGCCATTTCAGCCGCTCATAGGGCGCGTGCTCCAGGCTTTTTTTAGCGCTTCCACCGTCTCGCGCCCGTCCTCGCAGGATGGATTCTCCGCCCCGTCGAGCAGCGCGTACTGCTCCACAAGCGTGTTGATCTCCCCGGCGCTCAGCGCGTTTTCCACATCCTCCGCCCGCTCATAGACCGTCTCGCCATCTTTTACAAGACTCCGCTTCAAAAGCGCCGCGTTCGCGCGCAGCGCCCGCTCCTCTTCATCGGCGCAGTCAAGCTGCGCGATCTCGCGCCGCAGCGCGAGCGTCTCCCGGGCCGACAGCAGCCGCAGCGCGCACCGCTCTCCGCCGATCTCCACGCTCGTCTCCCGCTCCCGACCCAGAAAGCGCAAAAGCTTTTCGTCCATCAGTTCGCGATCTCCATGCGCTTGCGCGCGATGATCGTCACCTTCTCCGCCGCCGCGTCGCCCAGCTTGCCCGCCTCTTCAATGCTGCTCCAGCGGCACTGGGAGTAGATGATGCGCCTGTCCGGCTTGCAGATCACGAGCGAAAAATCGTTCAGCTCGTAGAAGTTGATGCCGTCTCCGATGGCTTCGTCCGTCGCGTACAGACGGCTCAGCTCCAGCGTGTACCTGTTCGCGCCCGCGATGGTCGCCACCGGCTCGCTCTCGCCGAAGGCCTCGATCTCGCGGCTCGTGCGCGTCGCCTTCGTCGTGTAGCTCTGCACCACCGCCACCTTTTTGCCGTCCACCTCGAGATAAATGTCGCTGCTCAGCGGTAAGATCGTATTCGCCATTTTTTCCTCCTTACACCGTGATGTGCGCCGTCAGATAGATGCGGTTCAGCCCGTGCGCCACCGTAAAGCTGAACTCCACCAGGCACACCGTCGCGTCGCTCTCGAGCGCCGATACCTTCACCTCGCCGTAGCTGTCCACGATCTCGCGGCTCTTCATCTCCTCAAGCTCGAGCACCACCTGCGAGCGGATGGCCCCGCGGCTCTGCGCGGTGTTTTTGCTGCGGGCAAAGCGCGTGCGCAGCGCGCTGCGGATCGTCGGGATGACCTCATCCACGATCAAAATGGTCGTCAGCTCGCGCCACGTCGTGTCCGCCGCCCCGCCGCTCGAAGTCTTCGTCGTGATACCTCGCACCGGCGAGGAAACGCCGCCCACCGTCTCGATCGGCGTCACGCCGCCGCGCACCAGCTGGTCGATCTCATTGTCACTCAGTCTCTTGCCCGCCGCGCCGAAAAGCGTCAGCTCCGCGCCGTTGATAGGCACGGACGGGTCGGTGTTTCCCGCGATCACCGCCGCCACCGCCGCCGCGGCAAACACCGCGCTCATCGTACCGCCGTCGTCCGATGCGATATCCGGTCCCACCAGCACTACGCGCTCGCTGTTGACAGCCTTCGCGCGGTTCACCATCTGCGCGACCGTCTCTTCCGAACCGCCGATGACCGCGATGCGCTCGCGTCTCGCCGCCGAGGCATCCTCTGCCGCCGTTTTGAGGAGCAGATGCACGCTCTGCGCCGCGCTGTCGCACACCATCACGCCGACATCTTCCTCATCAGAGAGCGCCGCAAACGCGCTCGCGTAGTCCTTCTCTTCGCTCTCGTCCTTGCCCACGGCCACAGCCTTCACTGCACCCGCGCCGTTGGCGAAGAGAAATCTGAGCAGCGTGCTCATGCCATACACGCCGCTCGCATCCTCCCCGAATACGCTCTTTCCCTCTTCATACGAGGTGATGAGCTCCACCTTATTGGCCGTCCCCTTCGTCGCCACCGCTGCCGCGCCGATCGTCTTCGCCGCAGCGCTCGCGCTCACCACGCTCGATGCGTCGTAGGACGAATACACGCCCGGCCGCTCATGGATCGTACTATTCACGTTCTTTCACCGTGCCTTTCAATACAAAATCGGTAAATACCGTCTCGTCCTCCGCCCGCTCGCAGAGGAAATATGCCGCGTAGCGCGCGCTCGCGCACAGGCGGAACATGCCCGTCTCCTTGTCCCATTCCGCCGCGCCCCAGCGCAGCTCGCGCAGTTTGAGCCCCTCGGGCAGCGACAGCGTCAGCGCCTGCGTGACCTTCTCCGCTTCTTCCCCGCAGCCGTCCGCGCCCAGCTCCCGCGGCGCGTAAACATCCAGCGACAGCGTCAGCGTCATTCTCCTACCGAAGGTCTCGCGCACCTCCTGCGTTTTCTCGTCCACCCGTTTGCCGAGGTATTCAACTCCCCCGCCCGGCTCGATCACCGTCTCCCGCGCGCCCACCGCCGTCACGGCCCGCGCGCAGGTCCTGAACTTCTCCTCGCCGTACCGCGCCACCGCCGTGCCGCCCGCGGCGGCAATGGCCGCGATCACGGCCCCTTTCACCTGTCCTATCGCCGTCATGCCATCGTCTCCTCCCGCAGAACCGCCCAGTAGTAGAGGATCTCCTCCCCCGCGTGAAACGGCGCCGCCCGGCGCACGACGTACTGCTTCTCCCCGCAGATCACGCGTCCGCCCATCGCGACCTCCACATCCGCCGGTCCCAGGTACCGCCAGCACCTCTCGTCCACCGCGCCCAGCGCCGTCACGGTGAACGGCTCCCCGCCGCTCTCCGTTCTGATCGGCTGGATGAAGGCCTTCGTCCGCACCGCGTCGTCTCCGCGCCGCACCTCGACGCTCGTGCCGTAGCGCGCGAATGCTTCTTTCAGCATCTTCTTCATCCCGTCACCCCGAAAAAGCAGAACGAACCGTCCTTCGTATAGGGCCGCATCAGCGCCCAGGCCTGCGCGCGCAGCGCGTCGAGCCGCCTGCCGCTCTCGCCCGAGGACCGCTTCGTCACCGTCAGGTCCCCCGCGCGCAGGGAGGATGTCTCCTCCCCGCCCGCTCTCGCGCTCTCGAGCGCCGCCGCCGAGAGGAATGCCGCCGCGCAGAGGAATGCGTCCCCGCATTTCTCCTTCGATACGCCGTCCTTCAGCCGCCCCTCGAGCAGCGTCTCCTGCGTCCCGCACAGCATTTCAAGCAGCTCCAGCTCGCTCTCGTCCGCCTTCGTCAGCACCTTCGCGATTGCAAGGATCTTTTCGCCCATCGCGTCCATCTCCGCCATGCTGTCTCCTCCGCTCTTACTGCAGCTTGAGCACCTTCGAGGCCTCCTGATACGGCTTTGCAAAGCCCGAGATGCTCGTGATGGCCGCGCGCTCAAGCTGGCGGTCGATCAGCTTGTCATACTCCACCATCACCTCGCTGCCGCAGATGCGCTCGAGCGCATAGTTCTTGTCAAGGCCGATGATCGTGCCCGCGGGCATGGCGTTCGTGCGCAGGAGCTTCGCGCCCAGCGGCGTCGCCAGCGTGCCCGTGCCCTGGAAGTTGAGACCCGTCAGCGGGTTCTGGAATTCCGAGAGCTTGAGCATCTCGAGCATCATGTCGCTTCCCATGAGCATCGTGTTCATCGTGTAGGGGTCGAACTGCGACCAGAAGCCCAGCAGCGCCTCATAGCTCAGCGTCCCCTCCGTGCCGCCGATGCCGTCGTCGCCGATCGTGTAGCTGTCGGCGGGGTTGCCGTTGCCGTCGCCGTTCATCAGCACGCCGATGGCGTCCTTTAAGTGCATGCGTGCGATGTACGCGCCGATCTGGCGCAGCGTCACGGAGAAGAGGTCAAGGCGCTGGAAGCGGATCGCCTCGTAGGACGCCACCAGCATTCTGCCGCGCTTGTGGAGCTTGACGAGATTCTCCTGCGTGCGGATGCTCGTCGTCGGAATGCTCGCGCCCTCCTCCACGCGCTTGAGCTCCTTGTCATCGTCCGTCGGGACCGACGCGATGGAGCGGTAGTCCATGCCGTCAAAATTCGTCACCGTCGCGGTGATATCGGGCAGGATGTCGCTCTCCATGCCCTGACGCACCACGCGTGAGACGAACTCCGGAAACAGCACCGAGGATTCGCTCGTGTGGAAAAACTTTTCCACCATGTCGCTGCCCGCGCCCTTGACGTGGATGTCAAAGCGCTTGAGCTGGCGCTGGAAGGCGTCCAGCCCCTCGAGCGCCGTGCCCTTGTAGCTCTCGCTCGGGTCAAGGCTCTCGAGCACCTTCAAAAAGCTCTTGCCGCTTCTGCCGTACATGCCCTTTTCGAGCTTCACGTTTTCATACTGATAAGCCATCGTCCTTTTTCCTCCTTAAAGCTTGATGACCGCGGTCTTCGCCGCGCTGTCCACGCTCACGATGAGATACTCTCTGCCCTTCGCCGTGTCTACGCTCACGCCGCCGTAGGCGTCGGCGCTCAGCTTGCCGTAGCCCACCGCCGGGGCGGTGTCGCCGCTGTAGCTCACCTCGGCAAGGCCGCCGAGCTGCACGCTGCACGCCTTTCTGTCGTGCGCCACCGCGCGCACCACGCCGCAGAAGCCGTCCTGCGCGCTGCACTTTGCCGCCGTACCGGCCGCGCTCGCCTTGACCACCATGCCCTCGCTCACGTTCGCGCCGCAGCGGAACGTCGCGCACCATTCGCCGATGCCCTGATAAGAAATGTCCATAGATCTTCCTCCTTAACGTTTTTTATTCCAAAAGCGCCCTCGCTTTTTGGCCCCTTACACGCAGAAGTCGCTCTCGTCCTCCGCCTTCTTTGCCCTCTCGCCGTAATGGAGCTGCGTGCGCAGCCCCAGCCGCTTCGCCGCCTTCGCGCGGTACAGCCTTTCCATCGCGCGCAGCTCGTCCTCGTCGAGCTTTTCGATCATTTTTTCAATGGTCCCGGCGTCCGTCTCCTGCTCGCCGAGCAGCATCCAGCGCTTCACCTCGCTTCTCAGCGCGTCCATGCAGCGCCTGCCCTGCTCGGCCTGCTTTTCAAGCGTCTCGAGCTCTTCAAGGTTCGCGCGCGACCCGCGCCGCTTCACGAGCATCTTGAGCGTGCCCGTCTCTGCGCCGCCGCAGCGCTTCAAAACGCCCGCCCGCGGCTGCGCCGGCACCGCCACGAAGCTCCACTCGTAGGCATCCTGCGCCCCCACAAGCTCCGCGCAGCAGAGCTTTCCGCCGTAGCGCTCGCCCTTTCTGTGTGCGCACGCGCCCATCTCCTCGCCGCAGACGGAGCACCTGCAATGCGCCACGCTGCACCCGACGCTCACCTCTTTTTTGATGCCGCCCTCGATCTCGCCGATCAGCCCATCGTTCTCCCCGCCGCGCAGCATGTAGGCGTAGCCCTTGAGATAGCAGCGCTTCTCGCCCACAGAGCAAAGCCCCTCTTCCTCCACGACCTCCGTGCGGTAGATGCGCGCCGCCTGCCCTCTCGCCGTCCACTCGTGGTCAAAAATGCCGCTTTTCCCCACAAACAGCGCCGCAAGCTCCTCGAGCGTCGCGCGCGGAAAGCGCTCGCCGTCGCGGTCCACCTCGTTGTCGCACAGCCGCACGGCAAAGGTGTACACCTCGTCCGCCTTGAGCTCGCGCTTGGCAAAGGCGTTGATCGCCGCAAGCTCCTCGTTCGTCACCATGCTGTTTTTGAGCCCCTGGCTCTCTTTTCTCACTTCCATGCTCATTTTCCCTCCGCTTTGTCGTTTTCCAGCTTGAGCTTCCGCGCCTGCTGCAAATAGAGCGCCGCCTTCGCTTCCTCCACCTCGTCCTGCAAATTGATATCCTCCCAGTCCACCTCGAACCGGCAGCCGTAGCCGTGCATCCGCAGCCACAGCGCGCAGATGCGCCCCACCGCCGACTCGAGCGTGCGCCGCAGCGCCGTGATCTCGCTTGTCAGCATGTCCGCCTGCTGCGCGCTCATCCGCTCGGTGGACGACCAGCTCAGCCCCAGCAGGAACGGCGGCAGTCCCGTCTTTGCCACCAGCTGCTCGAGGATCTGCCGCACCGGCACCTCGCTGTCAAGGATCTGGCTGTCCGCGCCGATGGCCCGGATCGACACATCCCCCACCGACACAAAATCCCTCACGCTGCCGTCCCGGCTCTCCTGCATCGCCCGCGACCACTCTCCCGCGATCTGCTCGGCGCGCTCCTGCGCAAGCGCGCGGTCCAGCTCCTCGCCCTGCGGCTTATACGTCACCGCAAAGCGCACGTTGCCGCAGCGCTCCCAGTTTTTCCCCATCGCGTCGTAGATCTTGAGCAGCAGCCCCGTCAGGTACGGCATCGAGCGCAGCATCGACACCCCGTAGGGGTGTCCCGCCTCCGGCTCGCGCGTCGTAAAGAGCAGCAGGTCCTGATACGGCAGCGGCACGCTGCGCCCGCATTCGTCCCGCCCGCAGAGAGAAAAGTCCATCGGGCTTTCGCCCTCCTGCACCTCCACCTGCTCCACGTCGCCGCACAGCACCGCCGCGATCTCGCGCCCTTCCGCGTCCGGCACGATCTCGCCCACCGCGCGCCCGCAGGTCAGAAGCGAGTCGAGATACCCGTCCAGAAACGCCTGGATGCCCCGCTGTCCCCTGCCCGCCGGCACCTCGCGCAGAAAGTGCGCAAGCGCACGCTCCGCTTCCGCGTCGCCGCAGCGCACCTTCACGCCGCCCGCCAGACGGATGAGCTTGCCGACAGCCGCGTCCACCACCGGCACCGCTTCGCGCACCGCGCGGTAAAGCGCCGTCTCTCCGTCGAGCAGCGGCACATAGCGCTCAAACATGCCGAACGCGCTCCGCCCGCCCGATCTCAGCTGCACCGCCGTCTCGCCGCCCGTGCTTCTCTCCTTCTGAAAGCGTCTTTTCATCTTCGCCCTCTCCTTTTCGTTTTGTTCACCGTGCCGCGCGCTCCACCGCGCGCAGCGCGATCGCCCCGCCGCGGCTCCTCCCCGCGGCCGACATTGCAAAATACCGCATCTCGTCCATCGCGTGATCCTTTTCCTTTCTCGGCCTGTCGCGCCCCTCGCCGCCGTCCTCCCAGCAGTACTGCGCGATCTCCCGGAGCGTATTCTCGCAGCCCCGGCAGATCACGATCTTCTTTCGCTTCAAAAGGTCCGCCGTCACCCGCAGCCCGTCGGCCACGTTGTTGTCCGCCCGGCTCACCGGAAAGCCCGCGCGCCTCACCGCCTCGATAAAGCTCGCCGCCGACGGGTCGATGATGACCTTTTCGACCGTCTCCCCCGCCGCGAACCGCTCAAGGTCCTCGAGATACTCCGCGTCCGTTTTCTGCCGTCCCTCCCGCCGCGCGTCGTAGTAATACTCCCTCGCCCGGTACCACACACCGCCCTTGAGCGCCCACAGTCCGAAGCTCATCGGGTTCACCGTCCCGTAGTCGATCGAGATGCGCACCCGCTCCCACGGCTTTTCCGGCACGTCCGCGCAGTACTCCTCGGGCAAGAAAAAGTCGTAGATGAGCCCCTTCGCCGCCGTCCACTCGCCCAGGATGAACCGCCGGTAAAATGTCCCGCTGTACGCCTTTTCGTACCGTGTCCGGATGCGCGGCGAGAGCGAGGGATTGTCCTCCATCGTAAAGTGCAGGTACAGCGCCCCGCGCTCCTCCGCGTGCAATATCCACTCGCGGTAGAACCAGTGCTGCGGCCCCTCTGGGTTGCAGTTGAACCACAGCCTGCTGCCCGATACGCTGCATCGCGCCCCCGCCTGCTCCACGAACGATCGCGGCATCAGCGCCGCCTCGTCAAACAGCACCCCCGCCAGCGTGATGCCCTGGATGAGCGCTGCGCTCCCCTCGTCGCGCCCGCCGAAGAGATAAAAGCGGTTCTCCCGTCCCCCGCAGCGCACGATCAGCAGGTTCTCGCTGCGCTTTTCCTCGCAGCGAAAGCCCAGCCCCGCGAGCCACGGCAGAATTTCGTGCAGCACGTTGCGCCGCAGCGAGACGATCGTTTTCCCGCACAGCGCGAACTGCTGCCCGTCAAAGCGCTTCATCGCCCACAGAAAAAAACCGATCCCCATCGAGAGCGTTTTCCCGCTGCGCACCGCCCCGTCGCAGATGATCGCGTCGAACTGCCGGTATTTCGGGCTCGCCCACCAGGTCATCGCCGTTTTCTGCCGGGCGGAAAACTTTTTCACTCCCGCCAAGCGTCCCGCTCCTCTCCGGCCTGCTCCAGCGCCTGCAAAAATTCCTCCGTCTCGTCTCCGCCGCCGCTGCCCAGCAGCTCGCAGAGCGCGCACAGCGCCTTCACCCGGTCCACGAACTTAATCTCCACCGCGCCGTTGGCGCCCCGCTTGAATTCCGCCACCGCCGCAAGGTCCATCTGCCGGATCTTCTGCTCCGTCGCCTGCTCGAGATACGCAAGCTCCACGCCGCCGTTCGTCTTTCCGAACGCGATCCTTTTCAGCGCTTCGATCACGTCCTCACGCCGCACCTCCTGATTTCCCATCGTGTCCCCCCGTTCCGCGTTTTCTCTTTTCACCCCATCCCTGCGCGCCCCGCTTTGTTGCACGTTCCGGTGCACACCTTTCGTTTTCGCATAAAAAATCAGGGCGGACCGTCAAAAAAGGCGGTCCGCCCTGATGATTCTCTATTCTGTTACTCTGCCAGCAGCAGCGCTTCCAGCTGCTTTGCGTCGTCCGCGATGACCGTCGCGCCCGCTTCGATCACCGTCTCGCGCGAGCGGAAGCCCCAGCTCACCGCGATGACCGGCAGCCCCGCGTTCAGTCCCGTCTGCACGTCCACTTCGCTGTCTCCGATGTACACCGCGCTCTCGTGCGGCATGCCCATCGCTTCGAGCGCTGCATCCACCATGTCGGGATACGGCTTGCAGCGCCGCCCCTCCTTCGGTCCGATGGCGTAGTCCATCCGCTCGCCGAAATACTCCTTACTCAGCTTTTTCACCGCCTCGTCCGGCTTGTTCGACACCACCGCGATCTTCACGTCGTGCGCCTTGAGCGCGTCCAGCACGCCGAGCATCCCGTCGTAGACCTTCGTTTTCACCTTGCAGTGCGCCTCGTAATACGGTCGGAACCGGCGCAGCGCTTCCTGGACCGTTTCCTCCGCCGTCCCCTCGGGCACCGCGCGGCGGATGAGCTTTTCTGCCCCGTTGCCCACGAATCTTCGCGTCTCTTCAAGGCTCCGCTCCGGGTACCCCATCTCACGCAGCACATGGTTCGTGCTGTCGCGCAGGTCCTCGAGCGTGTCGAGCAGCGTGCCGTCCATATCGAAAAGGACCGTTTTATATGCCATTTTTCGTTCCTCTTTTCTCCTTTGTCTTTTTCGGCCCCATTATAATTGCCGAACGCACAAAGTTCAAGGGGCAGATTCGCGCATATCTCTCCGTCTGTCCCCTTGCGCGTCCCTTTTCCCTTTGATATAATCTTTCTATCAATTTATAGATAAGGAGCGCTTTCACCATGCACGAACTGGAACGTCTCTATCATATCCACTGCGCCCAGGGCGAGGTCGGCCGCTATGTCATCATGCCCGGCGACCCCGGCCGCTGCCCCTCCATCGCCGCGCTGTTCGACGATGCGCATCTCGTCGCGCAGAACCGCGAATACACCACCTACACCGGCACGCTGCTCGGCGAAAAGGTCAGCGTCTGCTCCACCGGCATCGGCGGTCCCTCCGCCTCCATCGCCATGGAGGAGCTGCACCAGCTCGGGGCCGACACCTTCATCCGCACCGGCACCTGCGGCGGCATCGAGCTTAGCGTCAAGTCCGGCGACATCGTCGTCGCCACCGGCGCCATCCGCTATGAGCACACCTCGCTCGAGTACGCCCCCATCGAGTTTCCCGCCGTCGCCGATTTCGACATCACCCTCGCCCTGCGCGAGGCCTCCCTTGCCCTCGGCTATCCCACCCACACCGGCGTCGTCCAGTGCAAGGACAGCTTCTACGGTCAGCACTCCCCGGAAAAGAGCCCCGTCTACTACGAGCTCCTCCAGAAGTGGGAGAGCTGGAAGCGCCTTGGCGTCAAGGCGAGCGAGATGGAGTCCGCCGCGATGTTCGTCGTCGCCGCCGCGCTCGGCTGCCGCTGCGGCTCCTGCTTCCACGTCGTCTGGAATCAGGAGCGCGAAAAGGCCGGTCTCGATCAGGACATGAGCGAGGACACCTCCGCTTCCGTCAAGGTCGCCGTCGAGGGTCTCAAACGCATCATCCTGCGCGACCGCGAGCTTGCCGCCCTTCCCGAAAACGCGCAGAAGCTGCTTGAAAAGAAGGAAAAGGGGCTGCTCCATGAGTAAGAAGGTCATCGGCATCCTCGGCGGCATGGGCCCTCTCGCCACCGCCGACCTCTTCCAGAAGATCACCCTCCACACCGCCGCCGCCTGCGATCAGGACCATCCCCGCGTGTGCATCGACTCCAACACAAATATTGCCGACCGCACCGCCGCCCTGCTTCACGGCGGAGCCGACCCCGTGCCCGAGATGGTCAAGAGCGCCAAGCGCCTTGAATCCATCGGCGCGGACCTTCTCATCATGCCCTGCAACACCGCCCACAACTTTTACGATGCGGTCGCGTCCTCGGTCTCCATCCCCGTTCTCCACATGATCGCCGCCACGCGCGACGCGCTCTTGTCCCGCGACGTCAAGTGCGCGGGCCTTCTCGCGACCGACGGCACCGTGCAGACCGGCATCTACCAGCGCACCTGCGCGGGCAGCGGCTTAACGCTCCTCACGCCCGACAGCGCCGACGATCAGGCCGCCGTCATGGACATCATCTACAACGGCGTCAAGGCCGGCGATCTCACGCACGATGTCTCCGCCTTCCGCGCCGCCTGCGAGCATCTGCTCGCGCGCGGGGCCGAGGTCCTCATCCTCGGCTGCACGGAGCTGCCCCCCGCGTTCGACATTTACCATCTCGATTATCCCCACATCGACCCCACGCTCGAGCTGGCGCTTGCCGCCATCCGCGCCGCGGGCTGCGAAACGAAGTAAGGAGCCTTCCATGAGCTACGCCGATCAGGTCTTCCGCGCCAACTGTCTTGACATTCTGCAAAACGGCGTGCGCGACGACGATCTCGCCGTCCGTCCCCACTGGGAGGACGGCACGCCCGCCCACACCATCAAAAAGTTCGGCCTTGTCAACCGCTACGACCTGCAAGCGGAGTTCCCCATCCTCACGCTCCGCCGCACATACCTCAAAAGCGCCGTGGACGAGCTTCTCTGGATCTGGCAGAAAAAGTCGAACAACGTCCGCGACCTCTCCTCCCACATCTGGGACGCCTGGGCCGACGAGACCGGCTCCATCGGCAAGGCCTACGGCTACCAGCTCGGCATCAAGCACCAGTATAAAGAGGGCATGTTCGATCAGGTGGACCGCGTGCTCTTCGACCTTAAAGCTAACCCCGCCTCCCGCCGCATCCTGACAAATCTCTACAATTTCGAGGACCTCCACGAGATGCACCTCTACCCCTGCGCCTATTCCATGACCTTTAACGTCTCAAACGGCACGCTCAACGCCATTTTGAACCAGCGCAGTCAGGACATGCTCGCCGCGAACAACTGGAACGTCTGCCAGTACGCGGTGCTCGTGCACATGTTCGCGCAGGTCTCGGGGCTCAAGGCGGGCGAGCTCGTCCACGTCATCGCCGACGCGCACATTTACGACCGCCACATCCCCATCATCGAGCGGATGCTCTCCGAACCCGAGCATCCCGCGCCGAAGTTCACGCTCGATCCCGCCGTCACGGACTTTTACTGCTTCACGCCCGACAGCGTCCGTCTCGACGGATACGAATACAGTCCCTTTGAAGAGAAAATTCCCATTGCCATCTGACGTTTTCCCCGCCGGACGCAAAATCCACTTTAGACAACCATGGAGCAAACCACTATGACTGCTATCGTCTGCGTTTCAAAAAACTGGGGCATCGGCCGGGACGGCAAGCTGCTGTTCCGCATCTCCGCCGATCTCAAACGCTTCAAGTCCCTCACCGTCGGCAAGACCGTCATCCTCGGCCGCAAAACGCTCGACACCTTCCCCGGCGGCAAGCCGCTCAAGGACCGCTGCAACATCGTCCTCTCCCACCGCGAGCTGGATATCCCCGGCGCGATCGTCGTCCACTCCTTCAGCGAAGCAGCCGCCCTCGCCGGCGACGATGCCGTCGTCATCGGCGGCGCCAGCGTCTATATGGCCCTGCTCGACCGCTGCGACCGCGTCTGCGTCACTCAGGTCGATGTCGAGGCCGAAGCCGACAGCTATTTTCCCCGTCTCGACCGCAGTCCCGACTGGCACATTGAATCCGAAAGCGAGGAAATGGAGGAAAGCGGTCTCAAATTCCGCTTTATCGACTATGTCCGCAATTAAAAAAGAGAGCTCCGCCCGGAGCTCTCTTTTTTCTTCTTAAATCGCTTCGTTCCAGTAGATGAAGTCCGTCACGAGCTTGCCGTCCGCACGGGTGTAGAGCCGGCCGTTTTCGGCGTAAAACGTCCCGTTTTCCTCGTCGCACTCCACATACCAGTGGAAGCGCCACGCCGTTTCCTCGCCGTTTTCATCGCGGCCCTGCACGCCGAAGCAGCTGACCTCGTTCAGTTTACTGACGTTTTTCCCGATCTTGAGCGTCAGCGTACAGACGACGCTTTTCGCGTTCGTATCATCCGCCGCGCTCTGCGCGTCGCCGAAGCTCTCCCCGGCGTCCCACGTCTCCGGCACCTTCAGCATAAACGCCGACGGCACGCCGCGGCCAGAATATCCGCCCAGCGCCGTCACCTTGTACCCGTGCACCTCGTCGGGGACCGTGACGACCGCGCCGTCCTCCCCGTCCCACTCGATGTCCGCCGCAAAGGCCTGCCGCGTCAGGGGATTCCGGTAATAGCGCAGAGCGTCCGTATCGTCCCAGTCCGCCGCGCGGTATCCCCACGCGCCGCTCAGCATCCAGAAGAGGAAGCCGGCCGCCGCCGCGATGAGCAGGACCGGCAGCACGATCGCCGCCGCTTTCCCCGCTTTTTTCTCTGTCATGACAATGCTCCTTTCCGCATATCGCAAAGGGTCTTTTCATTTTCTTCCGTTTTGATTATAATAGACGAACACGACATTTGTAAAGGGGGTGCGCGCATGGCGTCGCTCCATACCGATATCCGCTATATCAAGGGCGTGGGCGAAGCGCGCGCCAGATCGCTCGCAAAGCTCGGCGTCACCGACCTTTTTTCGCTCCTTTCCTACTTCCCCCGCGCCTATGAGGACCGCCGCGCCTATAAAAAGATCGCCGAGCTCGTCCCCGGCGAGATGAGCTGCGTCTGCGCCGTCGTCGCGGGCGAGCCGAAGCTCTCGCGCATCCGCAAGGGGCTCGACCTCGTCAAGCTCCGCGTCGTGGACGAAACGGGCGCGCTCGAGCTCACCTACTTCAACCAGTCCTACCTCAAAACCACCTTCCGCACCGGCGACGCCTACGTTTTCTATGGCCGCGCCGAGGGCACGCCGAGCCGTCCCCAGATGGCCAATCCCCTCTTCGAGCGCGAGGGCGCGCGCCAGATCACGGGCCGCATCATGCCCATCTACCCGCTCACCGCGGGCGTCAGCCAGTCGATGCTCTGCAAGGCCGTCGAACAGAGCCTCGCCGCCTGCGTCGACGAACTTCCTGACATCCTGCCTGAGGACGTCCGCCTCGTCTACCAGCTCTGCCACACCCGCTTTGCCTACGAAAACATCCACTTCCCCACAGACGACGAAGCCCTCTCCGCCGCGCGCCGCCGCCTTGCGTTCGAAGAGCTTTTCCTGCTCGCGCTCGGCCTCAAGCTCCTGCGCGAGCGCCGCACGTTCGTCGCGGGAAAACAGTGCAGAAAAGTCGACCTTTCGCCCTTTTTCACCTCTCTCCCCTTTTCCCTCACCGGCGCACAGCGCCGCGCCATCGGCGATATCGCGCGCGACCTGACAGGTCAGCGCCCGATGAACCGCCTCGTGCAGGGCGACGTCGGCTCGGGCAAAACGATGGTCGCCGCCGCCGCCATCTACATGGCCGCGAAAAATGGTCTCCAATGCGCCCTCATGGCCCCGACAGAAATCCTTGCCGAGCAGCACTATCGCTCGCTCGCCCCGCTTTTGGAGCCTCTCGGCATCCCCTGCGCGCTGCTCACCGCCTCGACCAAGGCCAAGGAGCGCCGCGCGCTGAACGAACGTCTCCGGTCCGGCGAGCTCTCCCTCGTCATCGGCACGCATGCCCTGCTCTCGCCCGATGTACAGTATCAAAATCTTGGTCTCGTCGTCACCGACGAGCAGCACCGCTTCGGCGTCGACCAGCGCGCCGCGCTGTCCGCCAAGGGCGACGACCCGCACCTTCTCGTCATGTCCGCCACGCCCATCCCGCGCACGCTCGCGCTGATGATCTACGGCGACCTTGACGTGTCCATCCTCAACGAGCTGCCCCCCGGGCGGCAGAAGATCGACACCTTCGCCGTCCCCTCGAGCTATCACGAGCGTATCTACGCCTTTTTGCGCAGGCTCGTCGCCGAGGGCCGTCAGGCCTATATTGTCTGCCCCATGGTCGCGGAAAACGACGAGCTGCCCGACGAGCGCAAGGCCGTCACCGCCTACGCGGAAACGCTCCAAAGGGACGTTTTCCCCGACCTTCGCATCGCCCCCATCCACGGCAAGATGAAGCCCAAGGAAAAAGACGCCGTCATGCGCGCCTTCGCCGCGCACGAGCTCGACGTGCTCGTCTCCACCACCGTCATCGAGGTCGGCGTGGACGTGCCGAACGCCGCGCTCATGCTCATCGAAAACGCCGAATGCTTCGGCCTTTCCCAGCTCCACCAGCTGCGCGGCCGCGTCGGCCGCGGGCAGCACAAGTCCTACTGCGTCCTCGTCTCCGACAACAAGGGCGAGGAAAACAAGACCCGCCTTCGCGTCATGTCCTCCACGAGCGACGGCTTTGTCATCGCGGAGGAGGACCTCAAGCTGCGCGGACCGGGCGACTTTTTCGGCTCCCGCCAGCACGGTCTGCCCTCGCTCCGCGTGGCCGACCTCTCCTGCGACCTCGCCCTCCTGCACGAAACGCAGCAGGCCGCAAGCGCCCTTCTTGCCGCCGACCCGGACCTCAAATCTCACCCGCTTCTAAAATCGCGCGTCGAGCGCCTTTTTGAAAAGAGCGCCGACGCCATGAACTGAAAAACGTCGAAAGGGCGTGCTCCCCTCTCCGGGGAGCGCGCCCTTTTTTCACTTCTTTTCGCAGACCTGCAAAATTTTGTCCGCGGCGGCTCCTGCCCCGCCGCAGCGGCGGAAGCTGTCCCGGATCCTCTCCGCGCTCTCGCGGTACGTCCGCTCCGTCAGCACCTGCTCCACCGCCGCGCGGATGCTCGCTGCATCCTGCCCCGCGGGCCTGACGCCCGCGCCGAGCTGAGATACCCGCTCAGCGACGCCGCCCTGCTCCGCCGTCTGCGGCAGCAGCACCAGCGGCACGCCGAAATACAGGCTCTCGCTCGCGCTGTTCATCCCGCAGTGTGAAATAAACACATCCGCCTTTTCCAGCACCGCGATCTGGTCCACGCGCGGATAGACCGCGACGTTTTCCGGCAGCGCCCCCAACGCCGCAAGGTCCACCTGCTCGCCCGCCGACAGGATCACCTGGTGCTTCCCGTCTCGGAACGCTTCAACGCACGCGCAGTACAGCGGCAGAAGGTCGTTGTTCACCGTCCCCATCGAGATGTAGACGAGCGTTTCCTTCGTCTTTTCGACCGTCTCCGTCGCCTTCCTAACGATCGGCCCCACGAACGCGTACCTGTCCGAAAACGTCTCCGCGCAGGGCTGGAACTCCGGCGACGTGTACACAAGCGTGTCCGTCGCGTCGTCATTCTGCAAAATATCGAGAATGTTGTGGATCGGATACCCCTTGTCCCGCAGGCGCTTTAGGTCCTTGTTGATCTTCGGCATCGCCAGCAGCATTTTGATCAGCCCGCCGCCGTCCTGCTTCATAATCTTCGCGGAATAACGGTTGAAGGCGAACGTTGTCGTCGAGGATACGAACGGCACGCCCAGCTTGCGCGCCACCGCCTTGCCCCACACGGCCATTGAATCCGCCACGATGCAGTCAGGCTTCAGCCGCGCCATGTCCGCGCACACCATGTCGTCAAGCGCCAGCGTCGTCTCCACCAGCACATGCGTCGAAAACGCGAGGTCCTTCCCCACGCGCGCCCCGTCGGCGGACGTGAGCCGCCGCTCGCAGTCGTAAGCGTCGCAGGCGACGAATTTCGCTCCCGCCGCCTCGATGCGTCCGCGCATCCTCTCGTAGGAGTAGTACCACACCTCGTGCCCGCGCGCGCATAGCTCGCGCACCACGCCGAGCGTCGGATTCGTGTGCCCGTAGGCCGGGATGCAGAAAAAGACGATCTTCATTTCTCTTCCCCCTCTTCCATCTGCGAAAAAATATGGCGGAGATAGTCCTGCTGCGCTTCCTTGGGCAGGATGGCGATGCCGCGCTTCTCATCGCCCAGCACCAGGATCTCGTCCCCCGGCCGCAGGTCAAACAGCTCGCGCGCCTCCTTCGGGATCACGAACTGCCCCTTTTCGCCGATCTTCACCATCCACGCGTATTTTCCCTTCGGTCCTTCCATGTCTCCGCCCTCCGTTTGTATGATTGATATGACTAATCATACTTCCATGTTCTCAAAAAGTCAAGGCCGATTTCCGGCAAGAAAGCGGAAAAGCGGCGCTCCCCCTTCGGGGAGCGCCGCTCTTTTTTGATTCTCTTCGAAAAAGCGCTTACTGCTGCTTTTCCGCCGCCTTGATCTTGGCCAGCTCTTCCTCCTCGAGCTGGCGATACGCCACCTTGCCGACGAGCGTCTTGGGCATATCCTCCTTGAACTCGATGTCGTAGGGCATGGCATACTTCGCCACGTTCTTGCGGCAGTAGGCCAAAAGCTCCTGCTTGGTCTCCTCCGTCGCGGGCACGCCCTGCGTGAGCTTGACGAAGGCCTTGACCTTCTGCATCTTGTAGGGGTCGGGCACGCCGATCACGCAGCTCATCTGCACATAGTCGTGCGCGTCGAGGATGTTCTCGATCTGGCCGGGATACACGTTGTAGCCCGACGAGATGATCATGCGCTTGGCTCTGCCGCGGAAGTAGATGAAGCCCTGCTCATCCATCACGCCGAGGTCTCCCGTGTAGACCCACGTCAGGCCGTCGGCGTGCGTGCGCAGCGTCTGCGCCGTCTCCTCGGGGTTGTTCATGTATTCCTTCATCACGGTCGGACCGGCGAGCAGGATCTCGCCCTCCTGACCGTAGGGAACCTCCTTGTCGGTGTCGGGCTCGACGATCTTGATGTAGGTATCGGGGAACGGCAGGCCGATGGAGCCCTCCTTGAACATGTGCGGCGGCGTCAGGCAGCAGGCCGTGACCGTCTCGGTCGTGCCGTAGCCCTCGCGCACCTGAATGGACGCCTTGTGGTCATAGAGGAACTTGTCGAACTTCTTCTTCAGCTCGATCGACAGGCTGTCGCCGCCGGAGAATACGCCCTTGAGCGAGCTCAGGTCCGCGCCGTCCATGCTGGGCAGCCGCAGCAGCGCTTCATACAGCGTCGGCACACCGGCGATAAAGTTGCACTTGTACTTCACGATCTGCTTGGCGTAGCTCTTGGCCGTAAAGCGCGGGATCAGGATGCAGCGTCCGCCCTGCGAGAGCATCGTGTGCACGCACACGCCGAGGCCGAAGCCGTGGAACAGCGGCATCGCCGCGAGCATGCGGTCGCCGGGGCGGAACATCGGGTTCGCCGCGATGACCTGCTGGCCGAGGGCGTTGAAGTTCTTGTTCGTCAGCACGATGCCCTTGGTCGTGCCCGTCGTGCCGCCGGAATAGAGGATCACGGCGGGGTCCGCGCCCTCGCGCTTGACCTTATAGGTCTTGTAGTAGCAGGAGCGGGAGAGCTTCATGAAGTCTCTCCACATGATGACCGGCGCGTCGTCGGGAATTTTCTCGATCTTGCGGCCCTCGGTGAGCATGTAGCCGGCCTTGATCGTCGGCGACAGCGCGTCGCGCACGCTCGCGATGATCATGTTCACGACCTTCGTGCGCTCGCGGATCTTTTCAAACTTGTTGTAGAACTGGTCGAGCGTCACCGCCGCCACGCTTTCCGAGGCGTTGAGGTAGAACTCGATCTCCTTCTCCGCAGACAGCGGATGGATCATATTCGCAATGCCGCCGACCAGGTTCACCGCGTAGAACATGTAAATGGCCTGCGGGCAGTTCGGCATGGCGATGGTCACCTTGTCGCCCTCGCGCACGCCGATGGTCTTGAGCGCCTTGGCGCACTGCTCGACCTCGCGGATCATCTGGCGGTAGGTGGTCGATTTTCCCATGAACGTAAAGGCAATGTTGTTGGGGTACTTCTTTGCAACGTTTTCCACGGCCTCGAACATCGAGCCGTCGAAATACTCGAGGTGCATTGGCACCTCGCCCATGGAATCCTTCCAGGGCGTTCTTACGATCGAATCACTCATAGTCTACCTCCTCCGATAGCGGCCGTTCCAAAAGGGCCGGGTGCTCCAGCAGATACTTGAAAAGGCGCACGCTCTTTGCGTAATAGTAGCCGTCGGCAATGCGCTCGTCCACCGTAAGGCCGAGGTCCACGGTCTCGCGCATCTCGACGAGGCCGTGCTCGTCGTACACAGGCGTCCACTTCTTCTCGCCGATGATGCAGAACAGCGAGCTTGTGCCCCAGTTCGTCAGGTGATGATAGCCGCTCCTCAAGCGGATGGAGCCCAGGTTCGAGAGGAACACAGAGCTGTAGTTCGGGTCCTTCCCGATGAGAAAATCAGGGCACCAGCCGTGCCGGTCGAGGAAGCGCAGGAAGCGGATGATCGCCTTCGACAAAAAGCGCGGCATGCTGTTGAGCACGTTCATGCTGTTGTCGGTGGTGTTGACCTTCTTCTGCTCGCGGCAGGCAGACACCTCGCGGTGGATTTCCTCATGGATGGTGTCGATGGTGCTGTCAGGCTTTGCTTCCAGCAGCGCCATGGCCTCCTCGCTGCCGTCGGCAAACTCCTTTTTGATGACGAAGCCCGCCGTCACCTTGTTGCGCTGGTAGTAGTTCTCGTTCGCATAGAAGCGGTTGAGCTTCGGCCGCAGGATCACAGTCTTCACGAGCGCCGTCAGGATCACGTGGAAAAACGTGTACTTAAAGGGAATGCCCTCGTAGTTTTTCGTCGCGATGTAATCCTTGATCGGCTCCAGATTCACGCGCTCGGCAATATACGCCTCGTTGTCCGCACGGTTGGGGTAGATGATACCCATGATAAAGTGCAGCGAATCCACATCCCGCAACAGCGTCGCGTCGCGCCGGTCACCCCAGCGCCTTTTCTGTTCTGCCATAGATTTCTTTTTCCTTCCTTTGGTTTTGCTCCTTCATCCACTCTTCCAAAGTGAATCCCCATCAGGGGAGAAACCGCTCAAAAATGGCGATCGCGCCCTCGCGCTCCGCCGTCTCCAGATCTTTCTTCGACCGGATGGTCCAGTAAACGCCCTGCGCGCCGTAGAGCGTTCTGCACAGGCGCGGCGCCCAGTTCTTCTTATCCTCAAACTTATAGGCGACAAAATCCGGCTGCGCCATAACGTTGCCCAGCAGATTCGTCGTCGCGAACGCCATTGGGAGGCTTAAGCTTCCGCGGTCTTTCAAAAAGTCGCAGCTCAGCTGCCCGCGGATGATCTCCGGCCGGTTCTTTTTGAGCCACGCCACGCACCGCGGGTCGAACGACTCCACGCAGTAATCGACGTGGAATTTGTCCAGCTCCTCCATCGTGCGCTTCGTCAGCTCCGCGTAGTTGTCGCGAAAGCTCTTGACCTCCACGATGAGCGGCAGCCCCGTGCCCTCAAAAAGCGCGAGCACCTCGCGAAATTCCGGGATGATCTCCTGCGTTCCGCCCAGCGGGTAGTCCTTCCGCTCCTCCGCGCTCAGGTCCTCGAGATAGCCCTCGCGGCCCGTCATGCGCTTTAAATCGCTGTCGTGGAACACGGCAAGCGAGCCGTCGCGCAGAAGGTGCACGTCAAGCTCCGCGCCGAAGCCGTGCGCGATCGCGCGCGAGAACGCCGGCAGCGAATTTTCCGGCACACCCGCCTTGGGATCGTAAAGCCCCCGGTGCGCGTAGCGGAATTTCCGCAGCGCGGCCATGCTGTCCTTTCCCCGGCGGCAGCGCAGCAAAACGCACCACGCCAGCGCCAGGATCAGGCAGATTCCGACAACGATCAGTAAAATTTTCATTTCAGATCACTTCTTGTATTCAATTTAGTCGGCGTCCATGTCCTCGTAGGCGGCAAGACCGGCCTTGGCTTCCACCTTGCAGTCGCCGTGGCGCACGAAGCACATCGTCACAAAGCTGCACGCCACGAAGAACGCCGCGTAGGGGAACAGAACGCTGTAGCTGATGTGCTTTAAGAGCGTGCCCGCTAAAATCGGCGTCACGACCTGCGCCGCCATCGAGAAGGTGTAGTAGTAGCCCGTGAACTTGCCGATGTCGCTGCCCTTGCACATTTCCACGACCATCGGCAGCGAGTTGACGTTGATCGCCGCCCACGCAAGACCGACGAGCGCGAACACCACGAACATCACGCCCGTGATGGTCTGATAGTGCGTCGTCAGGAAGTAGCCGGAGAGGAAGCACGCCGCCAGCAGCAGCACGCCGCCCTGAATGGTCTTTTTGCGCCCGATCTTCGAGGCAAGCTGGCCCACAGGGATGTACGAGATGATCGCGCCGCCCGTCGCCACCAGAAGGCAGGTCGACGCGCCGCCGAGCCCCTGCCCCATCACGTGACTGACATAGGTTGTCCACCACGTTGTCACGCCGTTATAGCCAATATACCACAGCGCGATGGAAAGGAGTATCATCAAAAGGCTGCGTTTGACAGGCTTCGGCAGCTCCTCGCTGCCGTCAGGCTCCTCCTCCGCAAGCTGCTGCTCGGGGTGCGCCTCCTCATACGCGCGCTCCGCCGCCGCGAGCTTCGGCTCGTTCGTCGTCAGATACAGCACCAGCACCGAGAGAGCCATCAGCACCGAAACCACGATGAACAGCGGCTGGTAGTTCACATGCTCCACCCCCGCGGTCTTGCTGTTAGGATACAGCACCGCCGCGACGGCCAGATACAGAATGCCGCCCACCGCGCCCATCAGGTTGATGATGGCGTTCGCGCGCGAGCGCAGGGGCTTGGGCGTCACGTCCGGCATCAGCGCCACCGCGGGCGAGCGGTAGGTCCCCATCGCCACAAGCAGCAGTCCCAGCGCCACGACAAAGAGCGCGAGCTTGCCCCGCTCGTGCGTCGCGGCGTAGGCGTTGTCGAAAACCGGCAGCAGGTTCATCAGCACCACCGCGCAGGCCGTGCCTCCGAGGATGAAGGGCATGCGCCGCCCGATCTTCGTGTTCGTCCGGTCGCTCAGCGCGCCGAAAAACGGCAGCAGGAACAGCGCCAGCACGTTGTCCGCCGCCATGATCGCGCCCGAGAGCGTCTCGTCGAGGTGGAACGTGTTCGTCAAAATCAGGGGGATGATGTTGTCATACATCTGCCAGAACGCGCAGATGGAAAGGAAGGCAAGGCCCACCAGCACCGTGCGCTTATTGTCGAGCTTCATGAGGAGTCCTCCTTGCAAACGCTGTCGAATTTCTTCTCAATTATAGAAGAGTAACACAAAAGTATTGAAAACGCAAGCACGACGCGCATTTGCGATTCATCTTGCGTTCGCGCCGCCCGTCCGGTATAATGAAAAAACATCGACCACGAAAAGGAGCGTGCCGCGCACATGCTGTTTTGGAAGAAGAAAAAAGCCCCCCTTGTCCAGTCCACCACCTCCGCCTGGAAGGAGCAGTGGCGCGAGATCGTCCCGCCTG
The DNA here is from genome assembly GCA_037343695.1 of bacterium. GTDB lineage: Bacteria > Bacillota > Clostridia > Oscillospirales > Oscillospiraceae > Hominicoprocola. The sequence continues at coordinate 32,744 of JAYABH010000041.1, forward strand.
AGTGCCGCAACGTCCCCATCACCGAAAACGGCAGGACCGTCACGGCCTACGTGCAGATCAACCACTTCGTCATGATGCTGCAGGACGGGCTTTTGATGAAGGAGGACTTTTTCGACGTCTGCTCCCACTTCCAGCGCGCGGGCTACCACGTCATCTGGCTCATGCGCTGCACGCAGGACATTGAAAACGGCTACCTGCGCCTCAAAAAGCAGAAGGACAACAAGTGTCTCTGGAAATGGCGCAAGCCCACGACGAACTTCGGCCGCTGGACGAGCGACAACCGCTATGTCACCATCCTGCTCCAGTACAAGCCCGCGCCCGACGGTCCGCTTGAGCACTGCCATGAGGAGATCCTGCAGCGCGTGCAGTGGGCCGAGAGCTCGGACAATTCCAAAATGATCCCCAGCCGCACGGAGTTGAAGTGACCCCAAAAAGTTAGACAATATTCTGAAGTAAAAATTGTTCAAGCAG
>JAYABH010000042.1:0-14631 GCA_037343695.1 bacterium
ATACGGGGCTTTTCCGGTTTGTCGTAATTATACCGTAAGGGCACACCTTCGCAACCATGGCCCTGCAAAACGGCGTGGACGTCAAGACCGTCAGCAGTATGCTCGGCCACTACTCCGCGGGCTTCACACTGGACACCTACGCCCACGTCACCACCGACGCGCAGCTCAAGGCGGCGCAAACGATGGGGAACATCCTCTCCCGTGCGGTATAGACCTTTCCGCTATCCGCTCCCGTTGGGGTCAGCGTTTGGGTCAGAAAAAAGTGACACCCAAAAAACGGAACTTATGAAAAGCAAAAGTCCTCGAAATCAGACGATTTCGAGGACTTTTGGTACGCCGTGAGGGATTCGAACCCCCGGCCTTCTGGTCCGTAGCCAGACGCTCTATCCAGCTGAGCTAACGGCGCATGTCTCATATCGGACAACGGTGTTATACTACCACAGCTTTTCGGGAAATGCAAGCCCTAATTTCAAATTTTTAGAAAAAATTTTTCAAAACCTGTCGCAAGAGGTTTGACACCGCAGGTCCCGCCCGGTACAATAGGGCTGACAGACATTGATTTTTAAGGAGCAAAACCATGGAAAACACTTTCAAAGGCAGTAAAAATTACGTGGCCAGCCCGGAGCTGATGAACGCGGTGAACATCGCCGCGGCGCTCAAAAAGCCGCTGCTCATCAAAGGCGAGCCGGGAACGGGCAAGACGATGCTCGCCCAGGCCGTGTCCGAGGCAATGGGCAAAAGCTCATCATCTGGAGCGTCAAGTCCACGACCAAGGCGCAGGACGGCCTGTACGTCTACGACGTGGTGCAGCGCCTGTACGACAGCCAGTTCGGCACCTCCGGCGTGGACGATATCGCAAAGTATATCAAGCTCGGCAAGCTCGGCGAGGCCTTTTCCGCCGACGAACAGGTCGTGCTGCTGATCGATGAGGTCGATAAGGCGGACCTCGAATTCCCAAACGACCTTCTCTGGGAGCTCGACAAGATGGAGTTCTACATCCCCGAGACCAAGGAGACCGTCAAGGCAAAGCACCGTCCCATCGTCATCATCACCTCGAACGCGGAAAAGGAGCTGCCCGACGCCTTCCTGCGCCGCTGCATCTTCCACTACATTGATTTCCCCGATCAGGAGCAGATGGAAAAGATCATCCGTGTCCACTTTGATAAGCTCGACGAGACGCTGCTCTCGCAGGCCATGCAGGCGTTCTACTATCTCCGCTCGATCGACTCGGTGGAGAAAAAGCCCTCCACGTCCGAGCTGGTGGACTGGATCCGTGCGCTCCAGCTTGCGGGTGTCGATACCTCACGCATCGCGAAGGAGATCCCGTTCATCGGCGTGCTGCTCAAAAAGGACAAGGACATCTCGACCGTCCAGCGCCGCCTGAGAAGATAACGCGCCATGTTTACAGGATTTTTCTACATTCTGCGCGCGCACGGCTTCCGCGTCAGCTTAAATGAATGGATGACGCTGATGGAGGGGCTGATGCTCAATCTGCAGCACGCCTCGCTCACGGGCTTTTACGAGCTCTGCCGCGCGGTGCTCGTCAAGTCCGAAGCGGACTACGACAAATTTGACCAGATCTTCCTCGAATACTTCGACGGCGTGCCCTATGAGGGCGACCTGCCCGAGGAGCTGATGAACTGGCTCAACCACCCGGAAAACGCGCTCGAGGAGTTCCGCCGCTTTCTCAAGACGCAGGGCTATGAGGAAAAGACCATCGAAGAAATTCTCAAAATGTTCGAAGAGCGGCTCAAGGAGCAGACCGAGGAGCACAACGGCGGCTCGTACTGGATCGGCACGCGCGGCTATTCGAACTTCGGCAACAGCGGCCACAGCCCGCAGGGCATCCGCGTGGGCGGGCAGAGCATGTACCGCCGCGCCTTTCAGGTGGCGGGCGAGCGCAAGTACCGCGACTTCCGCAAGGACAACGTCCTTGACATCCGCCAGTTCCAGATGGCCTTCCGCCTGCTGCGCCAGTACTCGGCGCAGACGATGGGGGAGAAGACCGAGTTCGACGTGGACGGCACCATCCGCGACACCTGCGACAATGCCGGCACGCTCTCCATCCGCTACAAGCGCCCTCGCCGCAACAGCGTCAAGGTGCTCATGCTGATGGACTCGGGCGGCTCGATGGAGTATTACTCCCGCCTGTGCTCCATGCTCTTCCAGGCGGCCAGACAGTCCAACCACTTCAAGGAGCTGCACGTCTATTACTTCCACAACTGCATTTATTCGAGCGTTTACACCAACCCGCGCATGTGGCGCGAGCACGCCGTTTCGACCGACTGGGTCCTGCAGAACTACGGCAGCGACTACAAGGTCATTCTGGTCGGCGACGCGCTGATGGACATGTACGAGCTGATGGAAAAGCGCTACGACGCGCGCACCGGCGAAGCGCGCTGGTCCGGCATGGACCAGATCAACCGTTTTCGCGAGCACTACGACCATCTCATCTGGCTCAACCCCGAGGAGCCGCCGCGCTATCGCGGCTACTGGGGCGAGAGCTACTTCCACATCGCCGATGCGGTGGACATGTTCCCCCTGACCGTGGACGGTCTCGAGCGCGGCATGAAAAAGCTGCTCGTGAACCGGTAAAACAAAGAAAAAACTGGTAATGTAACATGAAATTGCGGGAATGTAACATGAATGTGGTAGCCATTTTTCGGATAATCTGACTAAAATGAGGAAGAACCAATGGACTTGATGGAAAAAATGATCGAGTTAAGAAAAGCTGCGGGGCTGTCGCAGGAGTCGATCGCGGAAAAATTGAACGTCACCCGCCAAACCGTTTCGCGCTGGGAGCAGGGAAGCGCTGTTCCGTCAGCGGATAATCTGAAAGCGCTGGCGGCTTTTTACGGCGTTTCGGTGGATTATCTGTTGAGCTTTGATGCAGAACAGCCGAGGACTGAATGCGGGGATGAGAAAACGTCTGCATCGAAGAAGCCTACGCGGAGAAAAAGTGCCCTGCTTGTAGTTCTTGCGGCGATATTGGTCCTTATTGCAGCGGCAGTCGTTATTCATCAGACAAGAGCTGGAAAGCAGGATGAGATCATAAGGATGGATGAGATGGCGAAAGATCAGGTGAATCCGGAAGAGTTCGATACCGGATCGCTGAATTGGTAGTTGTTCTGAAAGGAGAGATCCCAATGACCAGAAAAAACTGGACGACGAAGGCGCTGGCGGCGGCGGTTGTGGTGCTGGCGTTTGCGGCGGTGTTCCTTTATGTGAAGGGGATCACGCCGCAGAAGATCAACGGCCTTCACATCTATCAGACCGAGGTGTTCGTGCCGCAGAGCGACGGTACGGCGCAGCGGGTGGATACCTACCTCTATGAAGCGCAGTTTATGCCCGGCGGCGAGAAGTTCTACATCAGAAAAACAGAGAACACGGAATGGGAATACCTGATGCAGGGGAGCTGGAGCTTTGTGGAAGGCAGTCTGAACGAGTTCCTGCTGACCGACAAGGAGAGCGGCCGCGGCGTGGTGATCGCGATCCGCGACAAGGACTTCTACTTCTATGACGAAGCGCGCGGAAAGATCGAGCACTTCATCCGCAAGAGTTGAGCGGAAGCACAAGAGAAAAGAGGGGAGAGGGCACGCCGGCCCTCTCCTTTTTTCGTGGATTCCCTTGATTTCGTGGAAGAATATTGATATACTATTCCATTATTTTTAATTGCCCTGTTGGGAGGGAACGTGTATGGACAACGCGAAGAAAAACGAGGTCATCCGCGCGGCGGCGGGGCGCATGGCGGAGATTTATAAGGAAGCGGAGATCCCCCTTTACGGCGACGTGCAGCGCATGCCCTCGCGCGATAAGGTCATCGAGATCATCCGCGACTGCCAGAAGCTGCTTTTCCCGGTGTATTACGGCAACCGCGACCTTTTAAAGCTGCCGCCCGAGCAGTACAGCGCGCTTTTGATGGAGCACATCCACGAAAAGCTGACGAACCAGATCGCGCTGACGATGAGCGAGTGCGAGGAAAACTACGAGTGCGCCTATGAGATCAGCAGCGGCTTTGTCAGCCGCCTGCCCGCCATTCAGGAGCTTTTGCTCAAGGACCTTGCCGCAAACTTTGACGGCGACCCCGCGGCCTACAGCATGGAGGAGGTCCTGCTCTCGTACCCCGGCATGTTCGCCATCTTCATCTACCGCATCGCACACGAGCTGTATGAGAACAAGGTCGCGATGATCCCGCGCATGATGTCGGAATACGCGCACTCGCAGACCGGTATCGACATCAACCCCGGCGCGAAGATCGGCGAATACTTCTTCATCGACCACGGTACGGGCGTCGTCGTCGGCGAGACGACGATCATCGGCGACAACGTCAAGCTCTATCAGGGCGCGACGCTCGGCGCGCTCTCGCCCGCGGGCATGCCGACGAACCCGAATGTCCGCCGCCACCCGAAGATCGGAAACAACGTCGTGATCTACGCAAACTCCACGCTGCTCGGCGGTGCGACGGAGATCGGCGACAACGTCATCGTCGGCGGCAACGCCTTCCTTACGTCCTCGGTCGCGCCGGACACCACCGTCAGCGTCAAAACGCCCGAGATGATCTTCCGCGGCAAGCGGCATAAGGAAGCATGATCCTGACAGAAAACGCGCGGCTCTGCCTGCGGACGATGCGCCGCGGCGATCTGGACGAACTGTATGCCCTGCTCTCGGACGCTGAGGTGATGCGCTGGCTGGAGCCGCCCTTTACGCGCGAACAGACTGAGCGCTTTCTGGAGCAGGCGGGACTTTCCGAGCCGCCGCTCATCTACGCCGCGGAGAGCGCGGCGGGGGAGTTCCTCGGCTACGCCATTTATCACGACTATGACGAGCGCAGCCGGGAGCTTGGCTGGGTGCTCAAGTGCTCCGCGTGGCACAAGGGCTACGCGGATGAAATGACGGACCTTTTGACCGCGCTTGCCCGGCGGGAGGGGAAGGACGCCGTGATCGAATGCGTCCCCGAACAGACCGCGAGCGCGCACATTGCGCACGTTCACGGCTTTTCTTTCGAGGCCCGCGCAGACGGCCTTGATATTTACCGCCGGCACTGTAAAGAATAAAAATAAAGCGCTCTTCCAACGGAAGAGCGCTTTATTTTTGAACTTAAAGAAGCAGTACGCCCGCGTCCTCGCACAGCTTGCGCGTCTCGGCGTCCCACAGGGAGGCCTGGACCTCGCCGATGTGCGCCGTGCCGATCAGCAGCATGCACAGGCGGCTCTGCCCGATGCCGCCGCCCATCGTCAGGGGCAGCTCGCCATTCAGCAGCATCTTGTGGAAGGGGAGCGCGCGGCGGTCGTCGCAGCCGGAAATGGTCAGCTGCGCGTCGAGGGACTTAGGATCGACGCGGATGCCCATGGAGGACACCTCGAACGCGTGGCCGAGGACCTCGTTCCAGTAGAGGATGTCGCCATTGAGATCCCAGTCGTCATAGTCGGGCGCGCGGCCGTCGTGCTTGATGCCGGACTTTAAGACCTTGCCGATCTGCATGATGAACACAACGCCCTTTTCCTTGCAGATGGCATCCTCGCGCTGCTTGGGCGTGAAGTCGGGATACAGATCCTCGAGCTCCTGCGTGGTGATGAAGAACACGTCGCGGCTCAGCTTGGTGCGCAGGGAGGGGAAGGCGATGTTCAGCGCGTCGCTCGTCTCGCTGATGGCGCTGACGATGTCGCGCACGGTGCGCTTGAGATACTCAACGTTGCGGTCGTCCGCGGAGATGACCTTTTCCCAGTCCCACTGGTCCACGTAGACGGAGTGGAGGTTATCGACCTCCTCGTCGCGGCGGATGGCGTTCATATCGGTGAACAGGCCCTTGCCGACGTTGAACTCGTAGCGCTTGAGCGCCAGACGCTTCCACTTGGCCAGCGACTGCACGACCTGCGCGTTCGTGCCGACATCGGGGATATCGAAGGACACGGGGCGCTCCACGCCGTTTAAGTTATCGTTCAGACCGGAATTTTCATCCACGAACAGCGGAGCGGACACACGACGAAGATTGAGCGCATTGCTCAGATTCACCTGGAAATTACTCTTGATGAATTCAATGGCGCGCTGCATTTCGTACACAGACAGCGGGGTGTGATAGTTCTGAGGGATGTAGGATTTACTCATCGGGTCTCACTCCTTATTAAAAAATATGCACTTATTATAAATATGCGTATTAGAATTTACAATAGTGAATTTTGAAGGAATTCGGCTTGCAAAACAGGAAAATTTTGGTGACACAAACAGCGATGCAGAAGAAACTTAATCCTTTTGCCCGTTGCATTCTGAAAGCATGCGTGATAGACTGCATAATGAGATAAAATGGAGATAGGAGGCCCTTTCATGAAAACTCTGCTGAAAGGCGCGGATATCCTGCTGCGCGGGACAAACGGCTACGAAACGCTGCGCGGCGCTTACCTCGGCGTCAACGGAACTACGATCGACTACATCGGCCGGGAGCGGCCGCAAACGGCATACGACACGGAAAAGGACATGACCGGCAGACTCCTGATGCCGGGACTTATCAACTGCCACAGCCACATCGCCATGACGCTCATGCGCGGCATCGGCAGCGGACTCCCGCTGCAGGACTGGCTCTTCAAGGCCATCTTTCCCATCGAGGATAAGCTCGTGCGCGAGGATATCGCGGCGGCGAGCCGCTTTGCCCTGCTCGAGATGATCGCGGGCGGCACGACGAGCTTTTCCGACATGTACTTTTTCCCGGAGGAGACCGTCTGGGCCGTCGAGGAGGCGGGCATCAAGGCGAACCTCAACCGCTGCGTGCAGTGCTTCGACGAAAATCAGACCGTGGAGCAGAACACGCAGATCCCCGAATCGCTCGCGCTCTTTGAAAAATACCACGGCGCGGCGGACGGACGCATCCATATCGACTTTTCCATCCACGCGGAGTACACCTGCAAGAGCCACATCGTCAAGGCCTACAGCGACCTCTGCCGCGAAAAGGGCGGACGCATGCACATCCACCTTGCCGAGACCGCGCGCGAGCAGCGCGAGTGCATCGAGCGCTACGGCAAAACGCCGACGGAGTGGTTCGAATCCCTCGGCACGTTCGATTCGCCCACTGCGGCGGCGCACTGCGTCGCCGTGACGGAGCACGACATGGACATTTTGAAGGCCCGCGGCGTCAGCGTTGTCCATAACCCCACGTCGAACCTGAAGCTCGGCAGCGGCTTTGCCCCCATCCGCGCGATGCTCGACAAGGGCATCAACGTCACCCTCGGCACCGACGGCACGGCCAGCAACAATAACCTCAACATGTTCGAGGAAATGCACCTTGCCGAGATCATGCACGACGGCTACCACAACGACCCCACGCTCATCTCCACGCAGGAGGTGCTCGATATGGCGACCGTCAACGGTGCGAAATTACAGGGCCGCGATGATACCGGCGTGCTGGCGGTCGGCAAAAAGGCCGACATCATTGCCATCGATATGACAAAGCCCCACCTTTACCCCGATTTCGACACGCCGGCGCTGCTCACCTGCTCGGCGCAGGCGGGCGACGTGTGCATGACGATGGTGGACGGCAGAATTTTATATGAAAACGGCGAATTCAGGACGCTGGACGAGGAAAAGGTGCGCGCCGATATGAAGCGCGCCGTCGAGCGCCTTTACAGAAAGTGAGAGAGAACAATGGAGAGAGCGGATAAGGACCTTGCCTTCCTGCTGCGCTACGAAAACGTCGCGTGGTTCGATGGCGGCGAGGTCAGGATACTGGACCGGCGCGTGTACCCGGCGAAGGTCGAATTCGTCACCTGCCGCACCCATCAGGAGGTCGCGCAGGCCATCACCGACATGGTGACGCAGAGCGCGGGCCCCTACACCGCCGTGCCGATGGGCATGGCGCTCGCGGCGTGGGAATGCCGCGACAAAATGGCGGCGGAGCAGATGGAATACCTCAAATCGGCAGCGTACACCATCTCCCACGCGCGCCCCACGACGCAAAAGCGCATGGGCCTTCTGTGCGATATCTGCCTGAAAGAAGCCGAGCGCGCGCTCGCCGCGGGCGAAAACGTGGCCGAGGCCATCAAGAATAAGACCATCGAACTCAACAACGTGCGCTACAACAGAATGGCGAAGATCGGCTCGTATCTTGTCGATATGTTCCCCGACCACGGCACGGTGATGACGCACTGCTTTGCCGAGACCATCGTCGGCACGATGCTGCGCGAGTGCAGAAACCGCGGCAAGGAGATCCGCCTGTTCTGCCCGGAGACGCGCCCGTATTTTCAGGGCGCGCGGCTGACGGCGTCGGTCTGTCACGACATGGGCTTTGACGTGACGGTCATCTCCGATAACATGCCCGCTTTTGTCATGCAGAACGAGAAGGTGGACGTGTTCACCACGGCGGCGGACGCCATCTGCTGCGACGGGCATGTGGTCAACAAGGTCGGCACCTTCCAGAATGCCATCGTCGCGAAGTACATGGGCATCCCGTACTTTGTCACCGGCGCGCCCGATCAGGGGCACGAGACGGCGGAGAGTGTCCACATCGAGATGCGCGACCCGAACTTTACCTTACAGGCCATGGGCGTGCGCACGGCGATGGAGGGCGTGAAGGGCTATTACCCCGCCTTCGACATTACGCCGCCGCACCTCGTCTCCGGCGTTGTGACGGACCTTGGCATCTACTCTCCCTACGATCTGCACCGCTATTTTACCGACGGCAGCATCGGCAAGGACAATCTGGTGATCTAAATGGAACAAAATCTGGACATGCTTCGTCAGGAGATCGTGGACAAGTCGCTCGAGGCCTTCCGCGAGGGGCTCTTTTCCGGCACCAGCGGCAACATGAGCTGCCGTATCGCGCCGGACGAAATGCTCATCACGCCGACCTCCGTGCGCTATGACGTGCTGCGCGCGAGAGACATCGTGCGCATGAAGCTTGACGGCACGGTGCTCGAGGGGAAACTGCAGCCCTCGAGCGAGTGGCGCATGCACGCGGCGGTGTACGAAGCCTACAGCGAGGTGAACTCCGTGTTCCACACGCACTCGCCCTATGCGACGGCCTTCGCCGTCGTGCGCAGGAGCATCCCCGCGGTGCTGATCGAGTCGCGTATCTTTCTCGGCGGCGACGTGCGCTGCGCGGATTATGCTGCGCCCGGCACGAAGGAGGTCGGAGAAAACGCCGTCCCCGCGCTGAAAGACCGCGGCGGCTGCACGCTTGCAAACCACGGCGTGCTCGCCGTGGGCAAGGACCTTGCTCAGGCGTATCTCCGCGCGGAATACATCGAGGACGTCGCCAAGATCTACACGTATTCCAAAGCCATCGGCACGCCGGTGACGCTTGATACACTCTAAAATACCCTGCGCGTGGGCGCAGAAGGAGAACTGCCAATGAAAAGCTTCCTGAAAAAAGACAGGATCCTCGTGATCCTCACCCTGATCGGGCTGCTCGCCTCGCTCGTGCCGCTTTTTAACCGCGTGCAGACGGAGGAGAGCAACAAGTACTACGACTATGTGCTCGACTATTCGAGCGTGCGCTCCATGGCGCGCCAGTCCGCGCAGACCGAGGACGAATGGCTCGACCTGTTCCGCTCGCTCGGCGTGGACAAGGCCGCGCTCAGCGAGGCCAGCGCCCTCAACCTGCACGACAACGCGGCCATCCCCGTGCATGCGATGACCGTGAAGAAGGCGGCGGAGAGCTACGGCTGGGAGAACCGCTATCCCGCCGTGGTCGCGCAGTGGCTGCGCGAGAGCACTGACGTGAGCGACGCGATCATCTGGACCGACACCGCCGCGGGCTACGAGTGGATGCTCAGCGCGTTTCAGGCCCGCTTTGAGGACTTTGAGGCCAAGACCTACCTTGAGGGCGAGCACGGCTTCATCCTCATCCAGCAGCAGAAAAACGGCATGAAGGGCGAGAAGCTGCTCGACCTGCGCCTGGGCATCTGGCCGGAGACGGTGGAGCTGCTCGAGCGCCACGGCTACCAGATCATCCCGCGCACCGTGACCGAGGAGGATATGAACGGCACCCGCTTTGCCGAGGAGTATATCAAGGTCCTCGAGCACTATAACGCGCCGTACTTCATGAACAACGGCGAGGAGCTCGTCGGCTATGAGAGCGACGAGGGCAAGCAGCTGCTCACCGACTACCTCAACGAGAGCGGCGCGAGCGTCGCCATGATGGAGCAGAACGACCAGAGCCAGAACCTCACCTGGCCCGGCATCAAGGAGCTGCTCGACAACACGGGCTACCGCGGCATCCGCGTGTTCAACGAATGGGCCTACATCCAGAACCGCTATGCCTACTGCGGCTACGAAGGCCCCGAGGAGATCACCAACACCTTCTTCCGCGCCATTGCCGAGCGCAACTGCAAGGTCATCTTCCTCAAGATGATCCTCGACCCGGACTGCGACGTGAGCTGGGACGCCGACGAGCGCGAGTGGGTCTACATCACAGATCCCGCCGACTATGAAAAGATGCTCAATGACCTCGACGCGCGTCTTGCGCCGCTCGGCTATACGCGCGGCACCGTGCCGGCGATGGCGCTCAAATCGTCTCCCGCCGTGCTCAAGATCGTGCAGGGCATCGGCACGGCGGCGGCGCTGGTGCTGCTGTTCGACCTGTTCTTCCGCATCGGCAGGCGCTGGCGCACGATCCTGCTCGTGCTGGGCGCGCTGGGCTTTGCGGGCCTTGCGGTGCTCAGGCCCTCGCTCTTCCGCCTGCTCCTTTCGATGTCCGGCGGCATCGTGATGCCCTCGCTTGCGGCGGTGGGCCTTTGCCGCGTGCTGCTCGAGAAGCGCCGCGCGGAGCCGCAGGCGAAGTTCGGCAAAGTTCTCGGCTACACGCTCGGGGTTTCCATTCTGACGATCCTGACGGCGTTCTGCGGGTCGCTGCTCGCGACCTCCGCGCTCTCGCAGCTTTCCTACATGATCGAGATCGACCTTTACCGCGGCGTGAAGATCATGCAGCTCATCCCCATCGGCCTTTTCGTGCTGGCCTACCTGCTCGTCTACGCCTATGAGGAGACCGGCGCGCGCGATGCGGTGCTCGCTCACGTGGGGCCGCGCGGCGAAAAGGGCCGCGTCAAGCGCTTCAACGCCTATTTTGCCGAGCTCATGCAGACGCCCATGAAGCTTGGCTGGTTCCTCACCGTGGTGGTGCTCGCGGTCGCGGCGGTCTTTGTGCTGCTGGTGTTCATCTACTATATGTACCGCACCGGCAACTCCACGACCACGTCGGCAAGCGAGCTTGCCTTCCGCAACTTCCTTGAAAATACGCTCATCGCCCGCCCGCGCACGAAGGAAATGCTCATCGGCTGGCCGATGCTGATGCTCTTCGTCTGGTCGTTGCGCCGCGGGATGCGCTTTCTGCCCATGGCCTTCGGCCTTGGCATGAGCATCGGCCTTGTGAGCGTGGTCAACACGTTCCTGCACATCCGCACGCCGCTGCTGCTGAGCCTTCTGCGCACTGGCTGGGGCATCCTCTTCGGGCTTCTCATCGGCATTGCCGCGGTGATCGCCGCGGAGCTCATCTACCGTCTTGTGCGCAGGTTCTGCGGGGTGAAGAATGTATAATATCCTGATCTCGGGCTATTATGGCTTCGACAACATCGGAGATGAGTCCATCCTGCGCACGCTCGTCTCCTCGCTGCGCGAGCATATTCCCGGCTGCTCGCTCACGGTGCTCTCGCACAACCCCGCCTCCACGCGCGAAAAATACGGCGTCGAGGCGGTGGAGCGCATGTCGCCGGTGGCGATCCTGCGCGCAGTGAAACAGTGCGACATGCTCATCTCCGGCGGCGGCAGCCTTTTGCAGGACGTGACGAGCAGCAAGAGCCTGCACTACTATCTCTCGATCATCCGCTGCGCGGAATTCTTCCACAAAAAGGTGTTCATCTACTCCCAGGGCATCGGACCGATCGACCGGTCCGTGAACCGCCGCGCCGCGGCCAAGGCGCTCAGGCGGGCCGACGGCATCGTCGTGCGCGACGAGCGCTCGGCGCGCCTTTTGGAGGAGATCGGCATTGCGCGCGAGAAGGTCGCCATCACGGCCGACCCCGTCATCCGCATGAAAAAGCCGGGCAGCGACGTGGGCGCGGAGATCCTGCACAAGGCGGGCGTGACGCTGGACGGCCGGCTGACCGTCGGCTGGGCCATCCGCGAAAAGGACAAGGACAGCCGCTTCGTCGCGGAGATCCTGCGCTCGATCCGCGCGCTCAAGGAAACGTACAACGCCCAGTCCGTGCTCATCCCCTTCCACTATGAGGAGGACGGCGAGGTCTGCCGCCACATCGCAAGCCAGCTCCCCGACGACACGGCGGTGTGCCTGAATGAAAAATACCTCTCAGAGGACATGCTCTCCATCATCGGCAACATGGATATGCTCGTGGGCGTGCGCCTGCATTCGCTCATTTACGCGGCCATCATGGGCGTGCCGCTCATCGGCATCTCGTATGACCCCAAGTGCACGGCGTTTTTAAACTCCGTGGGGCTCGACAAGCTCAGCACGAAGGAGAACTTCACCGAGGAGCTTTTCCTGCCGGCGGCCGAGCACGTGCTCGAAACGGGAAAGGAGCAGGTCCGGTGCGTGGAAGCGCACATGGAGGAGCTTTCGCGAAAGCTCGACACCAACGAGGAAATGATCTGCGCGATCATGGAGAAATCGAGGAAAGATACCATGCAAGACCCTCAGAAGAACAACGACAAAAAGGAAAAGTCCGGCGTCCGCACGGCGGGCGCGATCAGTCTCGTCTTCCTGCTCACGCTGTTTGCAAAGCTGCTCGGCGTGGTGCGCGAGATGATGCAGGCCAACATCTTCGGCACGGGCGTGGACGCGGACCTTTACACTGCGTCCTATAATTCAACGCTCTACCTCTTTACGACGATGTGCTACGCGCTGTGCATTGCGGCGGTGCCAATTTTGACCAAGGAATTCGCCGCCGACCGCAGGCGCGGCGAGCGGGCGGCCAACAACCTCATGACCGTCACGCTGCTTGGCTCGCTCGCCGCGGTCGTGCTGTGGCAGATCTTTGCCTCCACGCCGCTCGTCGGCGCGATCTGGGACCTCGAAGCGAGCGAGCTGCCGCGCCTTGCGGGCTATATCCGCATCATGGCCTGCGCGCTGCCGGTCGTGGCGGCGGCGTACCTGAACGTCGCCATTTTCCAGGCGACGGATCACTACGAGCTCCAGGGCAGCATGAGTATCCCGTACAACGCCTTCCTTGCGGTCTTCCTGCTGACGCTCGGCGCGAAGTGGGGCATCAAGGGCGTGGTCATCGCGAGCTCCTGCGCGTGGCTTTTGCAGCTGGCCATGAGCATTCCGTATGCAAGAAAGGAACATTATGTCTACCGACCGATGCTCGACCGCAAGGCCGATTACGTCGGCACCTACTTCAAGACCGCGCTCGTTACGGTCCTGACGACGTCCGTGTTCCTCTTCTGCTACCTCATCGACACGGCGACCGCCACCGCGCTTAACGACAGCGCCGTGAGCGCCTTCTACTATGCCGACAAGCTCTTCACGCCGCTCACGACCAGTGTGCTCTACAGCATCAGCGCGGTCATGTTCCCGCGCTTCAACCGCGAGTTCACGAAAGAGGATTCGAAGGGCTACCTCGGCTACATCTGGAACGTGACGGAAAACACGCTGCTCTTTATCCTGCCGGTCTGCGCGATGATGTGCGCCTTCGGCACGGACATCATCCGCGTTATCTTCGAGAGCGGCAGCTTCACCGCCGAATCGACCGAGATGACGGGCAGCATCTTCGCCCGCTACGCGCTCGGTATGAGCGCCTTCGCCGTGCTCGACCTTCTCAATAAGGCCTACTACGCGATGAAAAAGACGCTCGTGCCGCTGCTCATCAACCTGGGCGTTCTGGTGCTGAACGTGATCCTCAACCGCGTGTTCTACACCGACACCGGCGTTGCCGCGGCAACGTCGATCGCGCTGACGATCGGCGCGGTCGCGATGACCGTCCAGCTCTTCCACGGCACGAAGATCGTGCGCCTTGTCCCGCTTATCAAGGGCCTTGCCGCCACGGCGGCGATGTCGCTCGTGCTCTACGGCGGGCACGCGCTGCTCGTTACGGCGGACGACAGCAAGCTGATGCTCGTCGTCAAGTGCGGGCTCACGGGCATTGTGGGCTGCGTGGTGTATGTCGCGGTCAGCTTGCTGCTCAAGCAGCCGGTCATCGCCGACACGCTCAAGAAGTTCAGGAAGTAAAGAAATAAAAAGAGAAGGCCCGACCGCCGGTCGGGCCTTCCTCTTTTTAACTTTTTATCCCTGCCGCTTTTTGAACGTCAGATACCCCTCGAGCATCAGACTCGCAGCCACGGCGTCAACGGTCTTCTTGCGCTCCTTGGCGCGCTTGCCGTTGTTCAAAAGAATGTTGTGCGCGTCCACGGTCGTGCGGCGCTCGTCCCAGAGCGCGACGGGGAGGGATGTCGCTTCACGCAGCAGCTCCGCAAAGCCCTCGGCCTTTTCCGCGCGGGGACCGCGCGTGCCGTCCATGTTGAGCGGGTGGCCGAGCACAAGCTCGCTCACCTCGTGCTCGCGGATGAGCGGCAGCAGCTTTTCGATGACCGCCTCGGGCCGGTAGGCGGTGACGACGGTCGAAAAACCTGTAAGCGTGAGCGTGCGGTCGGAGATCGCGACGCCGGTGTGCGCGTCGCCGTAGTCGATGGCCA
>JAYABH010000043.1:0-10942 GCA_037343695.1 bacterium
CGACGATGATCTCCTTGGCGATCTTGGTGAAGGCGGCGCTGCGCTTGGCGTCAGCCGCGCCCTTCGTCTTTTGGATATTGTGCCATTTGGAATGTCCGGACATAGTGATTTCTCCTTACAGATAGTATTGGATGACGTCTCTGTGCGACGCCGATATTACAGTCTCGATCTCCGGGAAGTGCGCGTCAAGATGGGCCTTGACCGCCGGGCAGACGACATTTTCCGTCGGAAAATGCCCCGCGTCGATCAGGTTGAGCCCCCGCGTATCCAGGAAATCGTTATAGCGCAGATCGCTCGTCACGAAGGTGTCGCAGCCCTGCGCGATGGCCTGCGGGATATACTCCCCGCACGCGCCGCCGCCTACGGCCACGCGATGCACGCGCCCGCTGCCGCGGCAATAGCGCACGCCGCCGCAGCCGAGTAATTCTATCACATCCCGCAGGAACTCTTCAAGCCCCTTTTCGCAGGAAAGTGTGCCGATCCGCCCGATTTTTTCGTCGTTGAGCGGAAAAATGCCCTGAAGGCCCAGCTTTTGCGCCAGGCAGTCGTTCACGCCGCCGTCCGCGGCGTCCAGATTCGTGTGCATGCAGATGGCGGAAAGGTCATTTTTGACGAGCATCGTCAAAAGGCCGCCGAGCCGGGTGTCGGGCCGCAGGGTCTGCATCTCGCGCTCGTGCCAGCGCACGTTCATCACCGGATGGTGCGACACGATCAGCTGCGCGCCGAGGTCGATGGCTTCCTGCGCCACGCGCTCGGTGATATCGAGCGCGACCACGATGCGCGTGACCTCGCGCTCCGGATCGCCGACCAGATGGCCGACATTGTCCCAGTCCATCGCGCTCTCGCGCGGCGCCCAGGAAAAAAGGCTCTGCTCAATTTCGCGTACCGTTGCCATGCTCCCACGCTTCCTTTCTCTTTTTGATCTCTTCGATAAGCCTTTGCAGATGCGCGATGCGCGCGTCCTTATCCGCAAGCGACGAAACGGCAAGGCCGTCTCTCGCCCGCTCCAGCTTTTTAAGGTGCCGGGAAAGAGATTCTCCGTAGAGCGGGTCGCTCCCGAGCAGCAGCCCGGTCAGCGCGTCCGTCTCGCTCAACTCCTGCCCCTGCCCGCCGCTCACGCGGAAGACGACGTAGAGCTGCTCCTTGTCGCGCACGAGTTTCTCTTCCAAAAAGCGGTAGCCGTGCCCGCAGAGCCAGCGGCGCAGAAGGTCGGTCTTCGTCTGCGGCTGCAAAATGAGCGTGTGCGCGCCGTCGTGCGTCCAGGGCGCGGCGGCGAGGATGGCGAGGATCGTCTCCCCGCCCATGCCGGCGATGGCGACGGTGTCGCACTCCTCGGGCCCTATTTTCGCAAGGCCCGGGCAGAGCCGGAAATCGAGCTTTTCCGTCATGCCGTATTCCGCGGCCGTTGCGCGCGCATGGTCGAGCGGCAGGGCGTTGATATCGGACGCGATCGCGTGCGGTATCGCCCCCTCCTGCAAAAGGTACACCGGCAGATATCCGTGGTCGGTGCCGACGTCGGCCAGCCGCGCGCCCTTCGGCACGAGCGACGCGATGCACTGCAGGCGCGGCTGCAGCTGTAAGCGGTTCTTCTCCACCGGCTCTCTCCTTTCGTTCGACCGAATAAGACGCATACGGGAAACCCGTATGCGTCCTTTTCCTATTCTCAGACGGGCTTGTTGGCTTCCTCGTTCACAAGGGCCAGCAGCTTGTCCACGTCGATACCGTGGACCATGCAGGCTTCCTCCACCGTCTCACCGCGGGAGCTGGGGCAGCCCAGGCAGTGCATGCCGATGGACAGGAAGATCGGCGCGGTCTGCGGCGCAACATCAAGGATATCCCCGATGATGGTATCGCGCTTGATCTCGATCATATTGATTCACCTCCGTGAAAGTTAGCTTTTTATAGTGTATCCCATTTTTCGCACTTTTTCAATAGGAAATCCGCAAAAAAGAAAATAGGCAAAAGAAAAGTGCCCGCAAACGCGGACACTTTTCGAATCAGCAGTTACAAGAGCTTACTGCTCGGCGCGCATCTTGGCGAAGCACTCGCTGCAGTAGACCGGACGGTCGGACTTGGGCTCGAAAGGAACCTTGGCCTCGCCGCCGCAAGCTGCGCAGACTGCGGTGAAGTACTCACGGGGGCCACGAGCGGCGTTCTTGCGAGCGTCGCGGCAGGCCTTGCAGCGCTGGGGCTCGTTCTGGAAGCCGCGCTCCGCGTAGAACTCCTGCTCACCGGCAGTGAACACGAACTCTTTGCCGCACTCTTTGCAAACTAAAGTCTTGTCTTCGTACATGATTTTACCCTCTCTTTGAATCAGAAAAAAATATATGCGTTCAGCGTTTGCTGATATCGCCGGAAAAAATGTGCTGCGCAGCCTTGCGGCGAACGCGCTGCACGGCGTTGTCCACCGACTTCGGAGACTTGCCCACGGCCTTTGCGATCTCGTGACAGGAAAGGCCTTCCAAATAGTACCCTAAGATCTTCGCCTCGAACTCGGACAACTGCTTGCGGGTACTTTCGAGTAAGCTCTCCACATGGTCCCGCTCCGCGATGAGGAGCTCGGGGTCGGTGTGGCTGGGGTCCAAAGTACCGGAGGTGTAAGAAGTACTGTCAAAGAAAGGGGTATCAAGGGATATGGATTCGTTCAGCGGATAATGCTTGCCGCGGGAAGCGGCGCGGAGCGCAGAGAACAGGCGGTTGCGGATGCAGATATCCGCGAACGTGCGGAACGACGCCGCCTTGCCCGGCTGGTACTCCCGTATCGCCTGAATGAGCCCGAACATCCCCTCCTGGATCAGGTCCTCCCCATCGCCTCCGACGAGGAAAAGAGGACGCGCACACGCGCGGACTGCGCCATAGTAGCGCGTGACGAGAAGCTCCTCGGCCTCCCTGTCGCCGCCGCCTGCCAGCGCGCACAGTTCTTCGTCCGTGCGCTCTTCCAGACCGGTATGATGGCTCTCATTCTGATGATACTGCATGTATTATACCTTCTGCGCCCATGATTTGTCAAGTATTTACGAAAATTCAGTAATAAGACTAATGATTTTACAGCATCTTTATCACATTGACCAAATTCTCGGCCGTTGCAAGCGCGATTTGTTCCGTTTTTGCCTCAACCATCACGCGGATGAGCGCTTCCGTGCCGCTCGGGCGCACCAGAACGCGCCCTTCGCCATGGAGCTTTTCCTCCTCCAAAGCGATGTTTTCGCGCAGCGCGTCGGACGCCATGATGCTCTCCTTCACGCCGCGCTCGTGCGAAACGGCGACGTTGAGCAGCACCTGCGGGTACTGCGGGCAGACGGACGCGAGCGCGGAAGCCTTCTTGCCGCTGCGAGCGAGCACGTCGAGGAACTGCAGCGCAGTGAGCTGGCCGTCGCCGGTGGTGGCAAAGTCGGTAAAGATCGTGTGGCCCGACTGCTCGCCGCCGAGCTTGTAGCCGCACTCGTTCATTCTCTCGAGCACGTTGCGGTCGCCGACGTTCGTGCACTCAAGGCCCACGCCGTTTTCGCGGCAGAATTCGTGCAGGCCCAGATTCGACATAACAGTCGCGACGATCGTGCCGCCGGAGAGCTTGCCGCGGCGCTTCATATCTGAGCCGCACACGGCGAGCACCTTGTCGCCATCGATGATACCGCCCTTCTCATCAACGAGAAGGCAGCGGTCCGCGTCGCCGTCGAACGCGACGCCGATATCGTAGCCGCCCGCGACGACCTTTTCCGCAAGGTCCTCAAGATGCGTCGAGCCGCAGTGATCGTTGATGTTCACGCCGTCCGGCTCGCGGTGGATGAAATCGCAGAAGCAGCGGAAGCGGCCGAAAAGCTCCGGCGCAGTCGCGGAGGATGCGCCGTTCGAGCAGTCCACCAGCACGCGAAGGCCCGCAAGGTCGCTTTCGATGCTGCCGGCGAGGTGGTCGATGTACGCTTCGCGCGACTGGCGCAGACCGTGGCGCAGCACGCCGATCTCGCCGTGCGTGGCGGCGGGATAGATATCGGTGAGGATCTTCTCCTCCACCAGCTCCTCGGTCGCGTCGGGCAGCTTGTAGCCCTTCTCGTTGAAGACCTTGATGCCGTTGTGCTCATAGGGATTGTGCGACGCGGAGATGACAATACCCGCGTCCGCGCCCTTGAGCACCGTCAGATACGCGACCGCCGGCGTCGGCAGCACGCCGAGCGGCATCACGTCGCCGCCGACGGAGCAGATGCCCGCGATGAGCGCGCTTTCGAGCATGTCGGAGGAAATGCGCGTGTCCTTGCCGATGGTAACGACTGGCTTTCTCCCCTTTTCTTCCTTCAGAACGGCCGCGATGGCCTTGCCCGTGCGGAACGCGAGATCAGCGGTCAGATTTTCGCCGACCACGCCGCGGATACCGTCGGTCCCAAACAGTTTTCCCATAGTAAATATCCCTCATCTCAAAAAAGATTTGTGAAAATGCTGTGAAATAATTACCCTTTACAGACTGAGCTGCTCCGGGATCTCCTCCATGCTCTTCGGCACGGAGAGGCCTAGATGCTCGTAGGCCTTGCGCGTGACGCAGCGCCCTCTCGGCGTGCGCTGCAAAAAGCCGAGCTGCATCAGATACGGCTCGTAAACGTCCAGCAGCGTGACGGCTTCCTCGCCGATGGTCGCGGCCAGCGTCTCGATGCCGACGGGGCCGCCGCCGTAATTTTCGATGATGGCGCGCAGCATCCGGTGGTCGATGGGGTCAAGGCCCAGATCGTCGATCTCGAGCGCGCGGAGCGCCTCGTCGGCAACCTCGCGCGTGATGACGCCGTCCGCCTTCACGTCCGCAAAGTCGCGCACGCGGCGCAGCATGCGGTTGGCGATACGCGGCGTGCCGCGCGAGCGGCGCGCGATCTCGAGCGCGCCCGTGGGGTCGATGGAGACATTCAGAATGCCCGCCGAGCGCGTGACGATCTTTGAAAGCTCCTGCGGCGTGTAAAGTTCCAATCGCAGCGTCACGCCGAAGCGGTCGCGCAGCGGCGCGGACAGCTGGCCCGCGCGCGTGGTCGCGCCGATGAGCGTGAAGTGCGGCAGGTCCAGGCGGATGGAGTTTGCGCTGGGGCCCTTGCCGACGATGATGTCGATGGCGTAGTCCTCCATCGCGGGGTATAATATCTCCTCCACGCTGCGGTTCAGGCGGTGGATCTCATCGACGAAGAGGATGTCCCCCTCGCTCAGGTTCGTCAGAAGCGCCGCGAGGTCGCCCGCCTTTTCAATGGCGGGGCCGGAGGTGATGCGGATGTTGACGCCCATCTCCTGCGCGATGATGCCCGCGAGCGTTGTTTTGCCAAGGCCCGGAGGGCCGTGCAGCAACACGTGGTCGAGCGACTCGCCGCGCTTTTTCGCCGCGGCGATGAAGACGGCGAGGTTGCCCTTCGCCTTCTCCTGCCCGATGTATTCCTGAAGCGTCTTCGGGCGCAGCGAGCCCTCCTGCGCGTCCTCGCTCAGAAAGGTCGTCGCCACGATCGGCTCTTCATAAATATCGGTCCCAAAATCAATGCTCAAACGGTACTCACCTCTACTACCTTACCATTTTTTTCAGGCTCTGCCTTACGATCTCCTCGAGCGGCAGGCCCTCTACGTCGATGCCCTTCATCGCGACTGCGATATCCTGCTGCGTGTAGCCGAGGACCGCGAGCGCGGCGGCAGCTTCGACGGCCTTGCTCTTCTCGCCCGCCATCACGCCGGGGGCCGCGGGCATGCCGATCTCCTGCTGCTCCCTGGCGAGCTTGTCCTTGAGCTCTAAGATGATGCGCTGGGCGATCTTCTTGCCGATGCCCGGCGCGGCGATAAGCGCCTTTTCATCGCCCGTGATGACGGCCATGGCAAGCCCCTGCGGCGTGCAGACCGACAAAATGGCGAGCGCCGCCTTCGGCCCCACGCCCGAAACGCCGATGAGCTGTCTGAAGCTCCCAAGCTCGCCCTGCGTGGCAAAGCCATAAAGGTCGAAGATGCCGTCGCCCACGTGCAAATAGGTGTAAAGCTTTGACGCTTTACCGACTTGAAGCTGTGAGATCGTCGTGCTGGTAGTTTTGCAGGCGTAGCCCACGCCGCCGCAGTCGATCACGGCAAGGTACGGCTCCACATGCGCGACCGTTCCGCTGACATAATAAAACATAAACTGCCTTTCTCCTGCTTAAATGGTCTGCTTGACGTCGCCGCTGCTCACGCGGCTCAGAAGCGACGTTGCGCTGCGCGCGTGGCAGATGGCGATGGCCAGCGCGTCGGCCGCGTCGTCTGGCCTGGGCACGGCCTTGAGCTTCAAAAGCCGCTTGACCATGTCCATGACCTGCTTTTTTTCCGCAAGGCCATAGCCCACGACGGCCTGCTTGACCTGCATGGGCGTGTATTCGTAGAGCGGCACGCCGCTTTTTTCCGCCGTGCAGAGGATGATGCCGCGCCCGTGCGCCACCGCGATGCCGGTGGTGATGTTGTTCGAGAAGAACAGCTCCTCGACGGCGATGGCGTCGGGCCTCAGCTGCGTGATCAGCGCCTCCATGTCCTGCTCGATCTGCACCAGACGGCGCGCCAGCGGCAGACCCGCGGGCGTGGTGATCGCGCCGTAGCGGAGCATCTGCGTCCGCCCGCGGTCGGCTTCGATCAGCCCAAAGCCGACGATGGCGATGCCCGGGTCGATGCCGAGTATCCGCATGCGCATCACCTCCCACGATACTTATTCTGAAATTATATCAAACATCTGTCCGAAATGCAACGGGTATCGCCAAAAAGGCAAAAAGGCCGCTTCCCTGCGGAAGCGGCCCTCTTTTTTCGTTATGCCCTCGGGTGCGCCTTCTGGTAGACGTCCTTGAGGTGCTTTTTGACCACGTGCGTGTAGATCTGCGTCGAGGAAATGTCCGCGTGGCCGAGCATCTCCTGAATGGAGCGCAGGTCCGCGCCGTTTTCGAGCAGGTGCACGGCAAAGGAATGGCGCAGCGTGTGGGGCGTGATGTCCTTCGAAATGCCGGCGGTCTCCTGATAGTGCTTCACGATCTTCCAGAAGCCCTGACGGCTCATGCGCTCGCCGTTCATGTTGACGAACAGCGCCGTCTCCTCCGGATCCGCCAGAAGCTGCGGGCGGACCTCCTTCATGTAGTGCGCGAGCGCCTTCACGGCGGCGGGATAGAGCGGGATAATGCGCTCCTTGCCCTTGCTCTGCGCGCGGATGAAGCTCGCGCTCAGGTTCACGTCATCCTCGTTGAGCGAGATAAGCTCGGACACGCGGATGCCCGTGGCGTACAGCAGCTCGAGCATCGCATGGTCGCGGTAGCCCTTGGCGTCCACGCACTGCGGCTGGTCGAGGAACAGCTCGACCTCCTTGCCCGTGAGGATCTCGGGGAATTTATGCTCCACCTTCACCGCGGCGACGCCCTTGGCCGGGTTGGCGCTGACCTCGCCGCTGAGCTGAAGATAGTTGTAAAACGATTTGATCGACGCGATGGAGCGCGTGATCGTGGCGGCGGACTTTCCCCTGCCGCCCATCCAGGCGACATAGGTGCTGATGACATCCTGCGTCACCTGCGGCAGCGGCATGGGGCTGAATTCATCCAGATACGCCGCGAACTGGTGCAGATCGCGCATGTAGGAGCTGAGCGTATTCTGCGAGGCGTGCTTCTCCGCAGCAAGATATTCTTCGTATTGCGGCAAATAGTCTGCCATGGCTGCACGCCCC
This sequence comes from bacterium, assembly GCA_037343695.1. Classification (GTDB taxonomy): domain Bacteria; phylum Bacillota; class Clostridia; order Oscillospirales; family Oscillospiraceae; genus Hominicoprocola. The sequence continues at coordinate 7,670 of JAYABH010000043.1, forward strand.
CTTCCATTTTTTATCCGCCCGCCAGCAGCAGAAACTGCGGCACGAGCCACAGCTCCGCCAGCGCGGCAAGCAGCAGACACACACAACAAACGCCGAGCCGGTACCAGTACGCGCTGCCGTAGGTGACCGCGCGTGCGCGCTTCCCTCCGCCGCCGAGCGAGAGCAGAAGAAGCGAGCGGGACGTTTCCATCGCCGCCGCGCCGAGCACGAGCGTGCACGGCAGCACCGCAAGGACCCGCGCGCCGAACAGCGCCACGAGCAGCGGAAAATATCCCCGCCCGAGCGAGAGTGCGAAGCTCATGAGCGAAAACGACAGCAGAAAGCCCTGGAACGCACACACCGCCGGGACCGCCGCCACACCGATGGAGGCGAAGCCCAGCAGAAAAACGATCACCGGCGCGCGGAAATAGCACACCAGCGTTTCGACCAGTGCCTGCGCTGAAAACGACTGCCGCGCGCCGAGGGCGAGAAACGAGTCGAGATACCGCTCCAACTCGCCGCCCGTGCGCTGCGCCGAATGCAGCGCAAACACATAGCCAAACAACACACCAAGCACAGCAAAGGCGGCCAGCACTATCAGCGGCAGCGGCATGCGCCGCGTCCACGCACCGTTCCGGCGCCCTTGTTTCATCCGTCCGATCAAGCAGATCACCCCTTCGTAAAGCGCTGAGGCAATGCTCCTGCAAGGCAGGCGATCGACGGAACGTACCTATAAATATAGGACTTTTGCAGCCGTTGCGCAAGCGGAATTGCCTATTTTTTCCATTTTTGTTAATTATGTCAAAATATTATGTAAAGTATATTATGTTAACTATAGAAACAAAATGAGAGAAACGCACTTTTCAGGCAAGATATGGGGTACTTTTCCCGCAGCTTTCCCTACATCTGGCAAAGATCGCCGCTTTCAGCATCCGCGTCATAAAAAGTCAGTTTTCCGCGCGGACCATCCGCCGTTTGTGCAAACCGCCGCAGTCCGGACGTGCTCTCTTCCCCGCGTCGCGCCGTCCTTTTCCCTTGCGGTTATGTTCACCTGCGCGCGCGGCGCGTTTTCGCGCCGGTTCGCTTTTTGCGCTTTCTCTGCCCGCCAGCCACCAGCGCCGCCCCAGCGCCCGCGAGCATCGCCCCCGCTGCGGCCAGCGAACGCTCCGGCACGAGCGCGCCGCCGATCACAAAGCCGATCACCTGCGCCAGGAGCCAGCCCGACGCCGCGCAGGCAAGGACCATCACCGTCCGCCGGCTCGTCCGTCCGCCGCCGACCATACAGCCCGAAAAAGCCGCCAGCGCCGCCGCGATCAGTCCCGCCGCGCAGGCCCTTTCCTCGCCGATCATTCCGTTCAGCATCAGTGCCGCCGCAAGCGCCAGCAGCGCAAACTCCGACAGGCAGCACACGAGCGCGCCCAGCGCGCATTTTTTGACATACCAGACCATTGGCACCGTTTTTTCCACGAAAAAACCTCCCCTGCATTCGCCTATCAAAGCGTATGCCAGGGGAGGTTTTCTTATGCTGTTGTTTTTTGCTTACTTGATCTCGGGATCGAAGCTGGCCTTCTCTTCCTTTTCCGCCTTCTCGGGAGCGGCTTCGACAGCCTCGGGCTCCTCTTCCTTGGCAGCTTCTTCCTTCTTGGCCTTCTTGCTGCCCTTCTGCGCGGCGGCCGCTTCCATCGACTCGGTGGACTGGATGCCCCACTTGGCGATCTCGATGCGGACGCGGTCCTCAGAGGTCTCGAAGACGACGGTCGTGTCGTTCACCTGAACGATGCGGCCGACCATGCCGCCGATGGTGGTGATGCGCTCGCCCTTCTTGAGGCTGTTGCGCATGTTTTCCGCCTGCTTTTTGCGCTTGTTTTCCGGACGAATGATGAGGAAGTAAAACACCGCGATCATTGCGACCAGTAAAATCATGCTATCCATAGTACAGTTGTTCCTTTCAACACAAAGATATTATTATTATAGCGGATATTCCCCCATTGTGCAAGGGGTTTCTTCGCGAGATCAGGCTCTTTCCGAAAGCTTTCCGCTGTACGCCTCGCGGAAGGCCTCAAATTCGCCCGCGTCGAGCGCGTCGCGGATGCGCTGCGTCAGCTTATTGTAGAAATAGAGGTTGTGCATCACCGCAAGACGCAGGGCCAGGATCTCCTCCGCCTTGAAGAGGTGGCGCAGATATGCGCGCGAGAAATTGCGGCACGTCGGGCAGTCGCACTGCTCGTCGATCGGCTGCTCGTCGAGCTTGTACTTCTCGTTTTTGAGGTTGATCGAGCCGCTCCACGTGAAGAGCTTGCCGTGGCGTGCGTTGCGCGCCGGCATCACACAGTCAAAAAAGTCCACGCCGCGCGCCACGCCCTCGATGATGTTCGACGGCGTACCGACGCCCATGAGATAGCGCGGCTTATCCTGCGGCATATAGGGCTCGACCGCGTCGATGATGTCGTACATTGTCTGCGTCGGCTCGCCGACCGCGAGGCCGCCGATGGCGTAGCCGTCACAGTCGAGCTTTGCGATCTCCTTCATGTGCCAGATGCGAAGATCTTCGAACGTCGCACCCTGATTGATGCCAAATAACATCTGCTGCGGGTTGACCGTATCTGACAAGGTATTCAGCTTGTCATGCTCGATCTTGCAGCGCTCCAGCCAGCGCAGCGTGCGCTCGCAGGACTTCTTGGCATAATCGTAGGGCGCAGGATTTTCCACGCACTCGTCGAAGGCCATCGCGATATCGCTGCCGAGGTTCGACTGGATGTGCATGCTCTCCTCCGGCCCCATGAAGATGCGCCGGCCGTCGAGATGAGACGCGAACGTCACGCCCTCTTCCCTGATTTTACGCAGGCCCGCAAGGGAAAATACTTGAAACCCGCCGCTGTCGGTCAGGATAGGTCCGTCCCAGCACATGAACTTGTGCAGACCGCCCATCTGGCGCACCACGTCGTCGCCGGGGCGCAGATGCAGATGGTAGGTGTTGGACAGCTCGATCTGACAGCCGAGGTCCTTTAAATCAAACGCGCTCACGCCGCCCTTGATGGCCGCCTGCGTGCCGACGTTCATAAAGACCGGGGTCTGCACCATCCCACCGTGCGCGCATTTGAACTGGCCGCGCCGGGCCTTCCCCTCATACTTGATGACTTTGAACATACTCTTTCCTCACTTTAAGAGATAAACATCGCATCACCGATGCTCACGCGAAGCGTGATTTTCGGATTTTCTGCATAGTAATTCATCGCTTTCTCCATACTTTACAGATGCAAGGCGCAGCAGTCAAGACCGCCGCGCCGCATTCTG
>JAYABH010000044.1:0-10375 GCA_037343695.1 bacterium
AGCTCTACTGCCACATCAACGCCGCGGGCGACGTCGAGCCCTGCGTGTTCATCCATTACTCCGGCGCGAATATCCGCGAAAAGAGCTTCCTCGAGTGCCTGCAGCAGCCGCTGTTCCTCGAGTACCGCAAGGGCCAGCCGTTCAACGATAACCACCTGCGCCCCTGCCCGATGCTCGAAAACCCCGAATACCTGCCCCAGATGGTCGCGCGCTCCGGCGCGCACTCGACCGACCTTGAAGCGCCCGAGAGCGTGGAGCACCTTTGCGGTAAGTGCGCGTCCTACGCCGCGTGCTGGCGCCCCGAGGCCGAAAAGCTCTGGAGCGAGGAGCACCAGAACTGATTTTTACCACCCTTTCCATTTTCCCATTTCCGATACAGCAGGCGGCAGAGCCGGTCCATAGACCGGCTCTGCCGCTTTTCTTATGCAGGATAAAAAAAGCCGCCGGCCTGTCGGCCGGCGGCTTCAAATGCTTTTACTTCAGCGCCGCGAGGATCGCGTCCACGCGGTCGGTCTTTTCCCAGGTCACGCCGAGGTCCTCGCGGCCCATGTGGCCGTAGGCGGCGAGCTGGCGGTAGATCGGGCGGCGCAGGTCGAGATCGCGGATGATGGCGGTCGGGCGCAGGTCAAAGACCTTCTCCACGGCCTGCTCGAGCTTGTCGTCGCTGACCTTGCCTGTGCCGAAGGTCTCAACGAGCACGCTCACGGGATGCGCAACGCCGATGGCGTAGGCAAGCTGCACCTGGCACTTGTCGGCAAGGCCCGCGGCCACGATGTTCTTTGCCACATAGCGCGCGGCGTAAGCGGCGCTGCGGTCCACCTTCGTCGGGTCTTTGCCGGAGAAGGCGCCGCCGCCGTGCGGGGCACTGCCGCCGTAGGTATCGACGATGATCTTGCGGCCGGTCAGGCCGCTGTCGCCCTGCGGGCCGCCGATGACGAAGCGGCCGGTCGGGTTGACATAAATCTTGGTGTTCTCGTCCATCAGCTCCGCGGGAACGGTCGGCTTGATGACAAGCTCGATCATGTCCTTGCGGATCTGCTCAAGCGTCGCCTCCGGCGCGTGCTGGGTGGAGAGGACGACCGTGTCGACGCGGACGGGCTTGCCGCTCTCGTCGTACTCGACCGTCACCTGCGTCTTGCCGTCGGGACGGAGATAGTCGACAAGGCCCTGCTTGCGCACGTCGGTCAGCTTCTTTGCCATCTTATGGGAAAGGGAGATCGCGAGCGGCATAAGCTCAGGGGTCTCGGTGCAGGCGTAGCCGAACATCATGCCCTGGTCGCCCGCGCCGTTGTCGAGCTCGCTCGCGCCGCTTTCCTTATTTTCAAAGGAGTTGTCGACGCCCATCGCAATATCGCCGCTCTGCTCGTCGATGTTCGCGATAACGCCGCAGGTGTCACAGTCAAAGCCGTACTTCGCGCGGTCGTAGCCGATGTCGCGGATGACGTCGCGCGCGATCTTCGGGATGTCGACATAGCAGCTCGTGGTGATCTCGCCCATGATGTGGACAAGGCCGGTGGAGACGGTCGTCTCGCAGGCCACGCGGCCGTTGGGGTCTTTTTCAAGGATCGCGTCGAGCACCGCATCGGAGATCTGGTCGCAGATCTTGTCGGGATGCCCCTCGGTGACGGATTCGGAGGTGAATAAACGTTTTGCCATGGTTCTTTTTCTTCCTTTCTCATTGTTGGGAAAAACAAAAAATACTCTGTCGAACCGACAGAGTATCGCGCTTTCTGCTCTTCCTCATCTTTCGATTCGTTCGTCGGATTTGGCACCTTGCCTCTTCGGGCAGGTTGTCGTGGTGTCATAGGGCCGATCCCTCAACCACTCTCGATGAAGTATTCACTTGTGGCTTTCGCCGAATCGTATTCTACCATGTTTGTGCGTTTTGTCAATCAGTTTTTGAAGATTTTTGTGCAAATACTTGACTTTGTCCGGATTTATGCTACAATATTGTTCACAAATTGAATGTCATCGGGGACTTGCGGCCGCAGCCGCAGCGGTCGAGAGATGTCGGATGCGTCCGGTCAGGCAGTGACCGGACTTTTTTTATATTTTTTGAAACAATCGGAGGCTCTCCATGCAGATTTCCCTTTCCGATCATTTTACGTATCAAAAGCTGCTGCGCTTTGTCGCGCCCAGCATTTTGATGATGATCATCACCTCTATTTACAGCATTGTCGACGGCTTTTTCGTCTCGAACTTCGTCGGCAAAAATTCGTTTGCCGCGCTGAACCTCATCTTTCCCGTCATCATGGCGCTCGCCGCCGTCGGCTTTATGATCGGCACGGGCGGCAGCGCGCTCATCGCCAAAACGCTCGGCGAGGGCAAGCCCAGAAAAGCGAACGAGATCTTCTCCATGCTCGTCATCGTGCTTGCCGCCGGCGGCGCGATTTTAAGCGGCGTGTGCATCGTTTTCCTGCGCCCCATCTCGTTCGCCGTCGGCGCGACGGACCTGACGATCGATGACTGCGTGCTCTACGGGCGCGTGCTGCTCGCGTCGCTCCCCTTTTTCATGCTGCAAAACAGCTTCCAGAGCTTTTTGGCGACGGCGGAAAAGCCGCACTTCGGCCTGCGCGTGACGGTGTTCGCGGGGCTGACGAACATGGTACTCGATTTTCTGCTCGTCTACGTGTTCCCGTTCGGGCTTCTCGGTGCGGCGCTCGCCACGGCGTTTTCGCAGATTGTCGGCGCGCTCATCCCGCTTGTCTACTTTCTCCGCCCGAACGATTCGCCGCTGCGCCTCACGCGTCCGCGCTTTGACTTCCGTGCCCTCGGCAAGGCCTGCTACAACGGCTCGAGCGAGATGGTCAGCAACCTCTCGACCTCGCTCGTCAGCGTGCTCTACAACGTGCAGCTCATGGCCATCGCGAAGGAAAACGGCGTGAACGCCTATGGCGTTCTGATGTACGTGAGCTTCATCTTCATGGCGTTTTTCTTCGGCTACTCCATCGCCGTCACGCCCGTCGTCGGCTACCACTACGGCGCGAAGAACCATGACGAGCTCAAGAGCCTTCTCAAAAAGAGCCTGACCGTCACGCTCATCACGAGCCTTGCGATGACGGCCTTCTCCATCCTGCTGGCGAATCCCATTGCGCACCTGTTCGTCGGCTACGACGCGGAGCTGCGCGACATGACGGCAAACGCCCTGCGCATCTACGCGCTCTCGTTCCTCGTCTGCGGGTTCAACATTTTCGGCTCGGCATTTTTCACAGGGCTCAACAACGGCACGGCCAGCGCGCTCATCTCGTTTCTGCGCACGCTCGTCTTCCAGGTCGGCGCGGTGCTGCTCCTGCCGAAGGTCCTCGGCATCGACGGCATCTGGCTCGCCGTCACCGTGGCCGAAGCGCTCACGCTGCTCGTCACCGCGGCGCTCTTCCTCATCGGGCGGAACAAGTACCATTACGCCTGACACGGTTTTCGGCAAAGTGTCCTGCACATTTGTGCAGGACACTTTTTGTGCATTTTTCTCTTCCCCTCCTCTTGACAATCAATATTGTTGTGATATGATTTTGATATCAGATTTGGAGGTAACATCTCATGGAAGAAAAAATCATCACCGGCCATAAAAACGGCATGGCCGTGCTGCTGCTCACGATCCTTGCCTACGTCCTCTTTGTCGCGGGCTTCGTTATCGGCCTGACAAGGGACCTCATGCCGCTGTTCATCCCCTGCCTTGTGCTGATGGTCGTCGGCTGGATCCCGCTGTGCGGCCTGCGCGTTTTAAAGCCGCAGGAAGCGCTGGTGCTGACGCTGTTCGGCAACTACATCGGCACGCTCAAGGGCGAGGGCTTCTACTGCGTCAACCCCTTCTGCTCGTCGTTTAACCCCGCCGCCAAAACGAAGCTCAACCAGTCCGGCGACGTAGACGGCGGCCGCAAGGGCAGCGATATTCTCGTTGCCATGCAGAGCGCGTCCACTGCGGTCGAGATCGGCGGCAATAAGAAAATTTCCCTCAAGATCATGACGCTCAACAACGCCCGTCAGAAGATCAACGACTGTCTCGGCAACCCCGTGGAGATCGGCATCGCCGTCATGTGGCGCGTGACCGACACGGCCAAGGCCGTTTTCAACGTCGATAACTACAAGGAGTACCTCTCCCTTCAGTGCGACGCGGCGCTGCGCAACATTGTGCGCCTTTACCCCTACGACGTCGCCCCGAACGTCGATACCACGGGCGACGGTCAGGCCGACGAGGGGAGCCTGCGCGGCTCGAGCGAGGTCGTGGCCGCGCGCATCCGCGACGAGATCCAGGCGCGGGTCGCCGACGCAGGCCTTGAGATCATCGAAGCGCGCATCACCTACCTTGCCTACGCGCCCGAGATCGCGGCCGTCATGCTCCAGCGCCAGCAGGCCAGCGCCATCATCGACGCGCGCAAGATGATCGTTGACGGCGCGGTCGGCATGGTCGAGATGGCGCTTGAGCGTCTGGCGGAAAAGGGCACGGTCGAGCTCGACGAGGAGCGCAAGGCGGCCATGGTCTCGAACCTGCTCGTGGTGCTGTGCGGCAACCACGACGCCCAGCCCGTCGTCAACTCCGGCAGCCTGTATTAAGCGCGCCGCGCTACTTTTTGGGAGGCTGCCATGAACGACAACGCCAAAAAGCAGGTGCCCCTGCGCCTGTCCCCCAAGCTCTACGCCGCCATCGCCGCCTGGGCAGAGGACGATTTCCGCTCCGTCAACGGCCAAATCGAGTATCTTTTGACCGAATGCGTGCGCCAGCGGAAAAAGAACGGCAAATACGTCGGCGAGGAGATCGACGTTCCGCCCGAGCTCGATCTCAAGTGAACAAGTGTTAAGAATGTGGAAAGAATTCGTTTCTTTCCGCATTCTTGCTCTTCATTCCATTCAGGAATAGTCATTTGTTCAAACTTTATTGATGACTTTTCCCCGCCGCTGTGTCATAATGTTTTTAAATGTTATTTGATCGAAACGAGGTATCCCGCATTGAAAAAACTCAACCAGGCGATCGACCGCTTTTGTATCCTGCACCCGAATTTTGGCATCCCCAACCTGATGCTCTATGTTGTCATCGGCAACGTGGTGCTGGGGCTTTTGTCCAACTTCTCGAACGGCAACTTTCTGAGCTTCTTCTCCTACACGCTCTCGGGTCTTCTCCATGGGCAGGTCTGGCGGCTCGTCACCTTCGTCCTCATCCCTGAGAGCACAAGCCCGTTTTACCTTCTCATCACCTGCTACTTCTACTACTGGATCGGCTCGACGCTCGAGCGGCAGTGGGGTACGGCCAAGTTTACGACGTATTACCTGAGCGGCATGCTGCTCACCGTCCTCGGCGCGAGCATCGTCAGCCTGATCACGGGCTACAGCATCCCCGTCTACGGTGCAAATTATGTCAACTTTGCCATGTTCATGGCCTTCGCGCTCCTCTATCCCGATGCGCAGGTGCTGCTGTTTTTCGTCTTCCCCATCCGCATGAAGTGGCTCGCGTATATTGACGTATTCTACTTCTTCTTCGACATTGTGCGCTACATTGCCGCCGGCAGATGGTACTATTCCATCATGCCCATCGTGGCGCTTTTGAATTTCGTCATTTTCTTCTGGCCCGAGCTTACACGGTTTTGGGGACTCGAACGCCACCAGAGCAAGCAGGCCACGCACTTCCATAACACCGTGCGCGCCCAGCAGCGTCAGGAGCAGTATCAGCAGCAGACGCAGGGCTTCCGCCACAAATGCGCCGTGTGCGGCCGCACCGATGTGACGAATCCCGAGCTCCAGTTCCGCTATTGCAGCAAGTGCGCAGGGTACCACTGCTTCTGCTCTGACCACATTTTCAATCACGTCCACTTTACGGACGAGCAGCCATAAGCAAAGAGAGGCAATCATTATGGCATATACGAAAGAACAGGCGTGGGAGCTGCTCACGCAGTACAACAAGGGTGAATTCCACTTAAAGCACGCCAACACCGTCGCCGACGTGATGCGCTGGTACGCGGAAAAGCTCGGCTACGGCGACGAGGCGGACTTCTGGGAGATCGTCGGCCTTCTCCACGACCTTGATTTTGAGATGTATCCCGACGAGCACTGCATCAAGTCGCAGGAGATCATGCGTGAAAACGGTCTCGACGAGCGCCTGATCCGCGCCACCGCCAGCCACGGCTATGGCCTGCACTTTGACGGCCTTCCCGAGCCGCAGCACGAGATGGAAAAGATCCTCTTTGCCACCGACGAGCTCACAGGCCTGATCGGCGCGGTCGCGCTCATGCGCCCGAGCAAGAGCGTCAGCGATCTTGAGGTCAAGTCCGTCAAGAAAAAGTACAAGGATAAAAAGTTCGCCGCCGGCTGCTCGCGCGAGGTCATCGAGCGCGGCGTCGAAATGCTCGGCTGGGATCTTGACACACTCATCGAGCAGACGATCCTCGCCATGCGCGCGAGCAGTCATGTCGATTAAATCCCGCGCATAGATTCATACCGGTCATTCATTACCTGCGGAAAGGATGGTGCTTCCATGAGCGATTTTACCCCAACGCCCACGCCGAGCTACAGCGGAAAGCTCCGCAACCACATGCTGTTGGTGCCTGAGTGCATCAGCGAGTGCAGCGGCATCCGTATCTTCGGCCGGACGATCAAGTCCGTCATCTTCTCTACCGACGTTGCCACCATCGCGAGCATCAATGCCGACGCGGTCATCGCCGTCTATCCCTTCACGCCGCAGCCGCGCATCGTGCGCGCCGTGATCAGCGTGGCGGATATGCCGGTGTTCTGCGGCGTCGGCGGCGGCTTCACGTCCGGCGCGCGCTCCGTCGCGCAGGCGATGGAAGCAGAGCACTGCGGCGCTTACGGCGTCGTGCTCAACGCCCCGGTCTCGGCCGACATTCTGCGCGACATCAAGGCGCACGTCGATATCCCCGTCGTCGCGACCATCGTCTCCGCCACGCAGGATACCGAGGCGCGCATTGCCGCGGGCGTCGATATCCTGAACGTCTCCGCCGCGGCGGAAACGCCGCAGCTCGTCGCGAAGCTCCGCGCGCGCCACCCCGAGATCCCGATCATCGCGACCGGCGGTCCCAGGGACGAGACCATCCGTAAGACCATCGCCGCGGGCGCGAACGCCATCACCTACACCCCGCCCGACAACGGCGTGCTGCTGGCCGACATCATGCACGCCCACCGCGAGCGCTACCGGTAAACTACATACAAAAAGGGCTGACCCGAGAGGTCAGCCCTTTTTATTTCCTTTTCAGTACGGGTACGGGAAGGCGGAGAACACCGCGTGGCCGTCCACGAGGGTGAAAGGATACTCGATCGTCTCCTCGCCGCCGGGATCCTCCTCGCCAAGATCGCGCCGGGTGATGACCTGCGTCACGATGCCCGTTTCGCCGTCAAGCGTCACGCTGCGCGTATCGCCGATGATGTCGATATCGCTGCCGCGTGCCCCGTCGAGCACATAGAGCCTGCCGTCCACCTCAGCAAAGCGCGCCGGTTCCTCGGCGAGCCATTCGTCCGCCAGTGACGCGTCAAAATAGCGGCAGAGCAGCGCGCGCAGCTCGGACATCGTCGAAACGCCGTCGATCTCCGCGCCCCAATAGGTGTAGTCCCCGATCTCCACCGTGCCGGACTCCGCGCTGCACGCCGGCGAGAGCATGTGGAACCATGCCCACAGCGCCGCCGCCGTGTCGAAGTCCGAGAGCACGATCTGCTCCTGCGAAACGTCCAGAAGCTCTCTCGCGTGCTCGCTCAGCGCGCTGTAGAACGCGTCATACGGCACCTCAAATACCTGCGGTCCCGCCGCGTATGGCGCGATGATATAATTGTCGAACGTCACCGTCATGCCGGCAGACGTGAAGCGCAGCGTCGCAAACGAGGGGAAATCCAGAAGATAGGAATCGTAATCGTCAAAATACCCCTCGCTCAGGTTCTGCTCGCTGATCTGCGACGCAATGCTCCAGTAAATTCTTTCCTGCAGGGTGTTGCCGTTCACGTCGCCCTCGTCCGAGGAAAGATCGTCGAACGTCAGGAATTCGCCGCTCGTCAGGTCGAAGTTCCACGTGCGGCTGACGCTGTTGGGGTGCGGGCCGCCGTAGTAGGTATACTCCTCGGCCGGGATGCTCAAAAGCTTTCCCTCGACCGCATACACATCGCCGAGCGTCAGCTCGCTCGTCCAGCTGCCGCCGGTCGTGAACATGCTCCCGTCGGTCCCAGCGGCGTAAAGCTCCTTTGCTTCCTCCGCCATCTCTCCGGCATCCGCGCGCAGCGACGTGAGCACGTTTTCCATCTCCGTGTTGAACGCTGCCTGCACCCGCAGCTGCGCCGTTTCGCCCGCGCCGCCGTTCGCCGTCACGTTCTCGGCCAGCGTGTAGACATTGCCGCTCCCGTCGCGCAGCTCGAGCTGCGGCAGCTCGTAGCGCTCGGAAAAGAGCACCGTGCCGTCGTCGGCCTTGTACTCGTCCTCGTAGACGCTTGTGGTCAGCTCGAAGTGCAGCGCCGTCGTCGGCGGGTTGCTGTCCTCCGGTCCGCCGTCCGCCCCCGCGCCGCAGGCGGCAAGGTTCAGCGCCAGCACGCAGGAAAGCAGCATCGCCATCCATTTTTTCATCGTTGTCTCCTTTCCGGGGTCCCCGGCCCGGTCTCATATGATGACCGGCCCGCTTGTCCACGCGCTCCCGCCCTGCGATGCGGCAAGGTCCGGGTACGCGAGGACATACTGATCCTCTGCCCGCGCGGAAAGCTCGAAGAGCCTCTGCGCGCCCTCGTCCAGCGCGCGCACATCGGCGCTCTTGATGAGCACCGGCGCGCTCGCCGTCTTTTTCATCTGCTTCAATACCGCGCGCCCGCGCTCATTGAACGCCAGCACCCGGAGATAGGGCACGCGCGGCGGCATATCCTCCTTCGTCACGCCGAGATACGCCGCGAGCAGCATCCGCCGCAGCCGCGCGTAGGCGTAGCGTTTGGTCTTGACCGCGCCGAGCAGCGCGTCGATCGAAGCCGCCGTCCGCGCCGACTCGTAAAAGCGGCGGTAGAGCCCCTCGTTCCCGCCGTCATAGCGGGCGAAGTCCGCTTCCTCCAGCATCCGAAGGCGCGAGAGGATCGCGCGCTCCGCGTTTTCCATCGTCACCGGCGCGCGGCCCGCCGCGCATTCGCGCGCGTAGACGGCGGCGCTCTCCGCCGTCAGGTAGGCCGAAGCGTCCTCCCCGTGCGTGAGCTTCTCGCGGATAAAGCTCGCCGAAGCAAAGCCCTCCTTCGCGCCGCCGTCGTGGCCGACGGCCCTGCGCTCCATTGCGAGCGGCATGATCGAACTGCCGCTCTGGAGAAGCGCCTTGCAGTACTCCACGCCGAGGATGTCGTTCGGCGCGCCGAGCACGGCGGCGTCGTCCCCGATGAGCTCCCTTGCCGCCGCTTCCCGCGCGCTCGCAAACGAGGCGCCCGATGCAAGCCTTTCGCGCAGTTTTTCGGGAAAGTCCGCCCGCAGCAGCGTCTCCGCCGCGTGCAGCAGCTTTGCCGTGTCGCCGCATTCGCTGCCGAAGGCCAGCGTATCGACGGCGCCGGTCGCTTCAAGGACCGCCGTGCCGCCGTGGGCAAAGCCCTCCGCCGAGGAAACGGCCCATGGCAGCGGCAGCTCGAAAACGAGGTCCGCCCCGCCGCGCACGGCGGCTTCCGCGCGCGCGTGCATCCGCTCGACGGCGAAGTCGCCGCGCTGGACAAAGTCGCCGCTCATCGCGCAGACGATCCGCGTCTCCGCACCGAAACGACGGCGCAGCGCGTCGATCTGCCACTTGTGGCCGCGGTGGAAGGGATTATACTCTGATATTATACCAATCGTTTTCATGAAAGTCCTCTCAAAGCGGTTACAAAAGAGTTACGTTTTGTTAAATTTGCTTGTGTTTGCCAAAAAGTTTGCTATAATAGACGATGTATGTTTAACACCCGATCGTTTTTTATGATTCTATCGGAAATTCGGGCGCAATGCAAGCCGCCCTCGAAAAAAGGAGTACACTTATGAACGTATTGGTCATCAACGCAGGCTCTTCCTCCCTGAAGTATCAGCTGCTCAACCCCGCCACGGGCGAGCTGCTGGCCAAGGGCCTGTGCGAGCGTATCGGCATCGACGGTCTGTTCACCTACAAGCCGCAGCTGCCCGGCAAGGAAGCCATCAAGGAAGCTTCCGTCGCCATGCCCACCCACAGCGAAGCCATCCAGGCCGTGCTGAATGCGCTGGTCGATGAGAAGAACGGCGTCATCGGCTCCATGAAGGAGATCGACGCGGTCGGTCACCGCGTGGTCCACGGCGGCGAGAAGTTCGCCAAGTCCGTCGTCATCACCGACGAGGTCATGCAGACCATCGAGGAGTGCAACCCCCTCGCCCCCCTGCACAACCCCGCCAACATCATCGGCATCAAGGCCTGCCAGGAGCTCATGCCCGGCG
>JAYABH010000045.1:0-8069 GCA_037343695.1 bacterium
TTATCCGATTCAAGAAACCGCTACATATAGTGTCCTACGCCGTAAGGCGTATACCGGTAACCTCACAGGGAGCGTCCGGCTCCCCGTCGGCACCTATAGTATAAAGAGAAATCGCATGCTTGTAAAATCAGTTAAATCTGTAAGAGTTACAGGAAAAAGCTGTAAGACGGCAAAGCGCCGCCCGCACCGGTCTGGTGCGGGCGGCGCTGCTTTTTTACTTCTTTGCCGCGGGCTGCTGCTGGGTGATGCAGTGGATATTGCCGCCGCCGAAGGCGACCTCCTTCGTCTGCACCGGCACGATCTCGCGGTCCGGGAACATCTCCTGCGCCTGCCGGACGGCCAGCGCGTCGTTCTCGTCGCCGTACTGCGGCAGGATGACCGCGCCGTTGACGATGAGGAAATTCATATACGACGCGATGCTGATCTCGCCGTCCTCGCGGGGGATGGTGCCCTCCACCGCGTCGATGGTGTCCGCGCCCTCGAGCAGGCACGGCTTTTTCGTCAGACACAGCTTGTGGACCTTGAGCTTCCGGCCCTTCGCGTCCGTCGCTTCACTCAAAAATTTGTATGCCGCCTGCGCCTGCTCGTAGAAGGGATGGTCCTTGTCCTCCGTCCAGATACAGGCGACCTCGCCGGGCGCGACGAAGCAGGCGACGTCGTCGATGTGGCCGTTCGTCTCGTCGGGGTCGATGCCGTCCTTGATCCACAGGACCTTCTCGCAGCCGAGGTACTCGCGCAGCATCGTTTCGATCTCCTCTTTGCTCTTGTCGGGGTTGCGGCCCGCGGATAAAAGGCACATTTCGGTCGTGAGCACCGCGCCCTCGCCGTCGACGTGGATGGAGCCGCCCTCGAGCACGAAGCCCTCCGTGCGGTAGCTGTCCACATCCGCGATCTCGCAGATCTTGCGCGCGATCTGATCGTCCTTGTCCCAGGGGAAATAAAGCCCGTCCACGAGCCCGCCCCAGGCGTTGAATTCCCAGTCCACCGCGCGAAGGCCGCCCTGATCGTTTACAAGGAACGTCGGTCCGCAGTCGCGCACCCAGGCGTCGTCACTCTCGAGCTCGACGACGCGGATCTCCTCGGGAAGCTTCGCCCGCGCGTTCTGATACTGCCGCACGGACGCGCCGACCGTGACCTTTTCAAACCGGGCGATGGCCTTGGCCACGTCGGCAAAGGCCTTCTGCGCGGGCTTGCCGCCGTCGCGCCAGTTGTCGCAGCGCTCGGGCCAGAGCATCCACACGCCCTGCTGGGGCTCAAATTCGGCGGGCATGCGGTAGCCGTCCTGCTTCGGCGTTGTGCCGGTAATGCGTTTTGCCATAAATTTCGTCTCCTTACGGTATTATGATGATTTTTCCGTCCGCTGCGCGATCAGCACCTCGCCGATGAGCACGCTCAAAAGCGATCCGGCGGTGATGGGCAGGACGGAGGACACCGTCTCGCGGTCGAGCGAGAGCGGCACGGCGGTAAAGACGATGGACACAAGGATGAGCGCCATGGGCACATAGGCGATCCATTTGAGCGCCGCATCGCTCCCCGGCACGCGGAAGGGGCGCGGCGTTTTCGCGTCCTCGCGCCGCAGCTTCAAAAAAGCCGGGAACACGGGAAGGTAGCTCAAAAGCAGCATAACGAGGTTGAGGGCGAAAAAGCTCCAGAAGAGCGAGGAGTCCGGCGAGAGCATTTCGATGACCACGCCGAGGACGCACACGCCCGAAGCGACGACGCCCGACGTGACCGCGGCGCCCACGGGCATGTCGTTTTTCACCCAGCGGCGGGCGAACACGCGCGGCATATCGCCGTGGTCCGCCGCGAGCGCGGCGGTCGAGTTGACGCCCATCGACCACGAGATCATGTTGCCAAGCAGCGTCACGAGGAACAGCAGCGCAACAACGCCCACGAGCGCCCCGCCGCGTCCGCCCAGGATGAGCGACACCGCGTCGATGAGCCCCGAGTCCACGCTGATCTCGCGCACCGGCACGGCCGCGCCGATGCCGAAGGCCGAGAAGAGGTAGATGGCCGCGATGACGATGCCGCCGGTCACGATGGACTGCGGGATCTGCTTTTTCGGGTCGCTCATATTGTTTGCGTACGTGCACACGACCTCAAAGCCGAGGAAGTTGAAGATGATAACAGAGATATACGAAAGGCTGTTTAAGTCGAACGACGGCAGAAACGTCCGCGCCGACATGTCGTTGACAAAGCCGTAACGGCTGATATACCACACGCCGAGCCCGCCGACCAGCAGCGCCAGCACGATCTTGATGACAGCGCTCACGTTCAGGATAATGATGCTGTCGCACACGGGATAGCACGCGATGAGCGTGACGATCCAGATGAACAGAAGCTCGACGATGAGCGAGCCGAACGTCCCGAGGCTCCGCCCCGTGATGAACGTGATGAGCTCGGGGCACATCACCGCAAGCGACGCCATCCACAGCGGGAAGTTGATCCAGTAGTACCACGAGGCGCGCGCCGCCCACTTGCCGTCCGGATACGCCGCGTGGATCCAGTCATAGAGCCCGCCGTCGCCCGCGTAGGCTGTGCCGAGCTCGGCGGCGATGAGGCCGTAGGGCAGCAGAAACGCCAATATCATAAAGATCCACCAGAAATACTGGCTGTTGCCGATCGACGCGACCGGCGCCGCCGCCTCGGCGACAAACACCACGCAGATGACCGACAAGATGACGTCTGCGAGCCGGAATTGATTCTTCTCCATGGCTTATCTCAGCTCTTTTCCGCTTTCGAAACGCCGCAGTAGGCCTCGACGCAGCCGAGCTTGTCGCAGAGCACTTTGTCAAGCTCCTCCTTCGCCGCCGCGATCTGAAGACCGCTCGGCTCCTTGCGGCAGCGTGTAAAGTAGACAAGAAGGCCGCGCATGGCCGTCAGGCGGTTGCCTGCCTCCTCCCAGCAGAGGGAGGCGTCGCTGTCGGCGACCTCGTCGGTCACGTCCTCGCCGCGCGTCGCGGGCAGGCAGTGCATGAATTTGCAGCCGAGGTTCCCCAGCTGCATCAGCTCGCGGTTGACCTGATAGTCGTGGAAGATGCGCACGCGCTCTTCCTTCGGCATCTCGTTTTCGTAGAGACCGTACCACACATCGGTATAGATGAAGTCCGCGCCGCGCACGCTCTCGCGGTCATCGGTGACAAGGTAGCTGCCGCCGGAGAGCGCGCAGTTCCTCTTCATGATCTCCTTGTGCTGCTCATTCAGCTGGTGGCCCTGGGGGCCGTACTGGACAAAGTGCATACCGAGCTTCGTCGTGATAAAGCCGAGCGACGCGCACACCTGCGTCGCGTCGCCCACGAACACGACCTTGCAGTCCTCTAACTTTTTCCCCTGCGGAAGGTTCTCCACGATCGTGCAGAGGTCGCCGATCTCCTGCGTGGGGTGGTTGTAGTCCGACATGCCGTTGATGACGGGGATGGTGCAGCTTTTGGCAAGCTCTTCGATCGTCTTGTGCTCGATGACGCGCGCCATCACGATGTCCACGAGCTTTGAGAGCACCTTGCCCGTGTCGCCGATCGTCTCGTGCCCGCCGAGCTGGATCATGCCGGGGCCCAGATACTGCGCATGCCCGCCCATCTGGCTCATGGCCGTTTCAAACGAGACGCGCGTGCGCGTGCTCGACTGCTGGAAGATCATACCGAGCGTCATGTTGCGCATCAGCGGCGGATAGTAGCCGGCACTGATGGCCTTCTTGATGGCGAGCGACAGCTCGATGATATCGAGCAGCTCCTGCTTGGTAAAGTCATTGGTGTCGATAAAATCCTTTTTCATATCATACCTCCGAAAACCAGATTCCCCTTCCGCCGCGCTTCGCGGCGAATGATGCGCTTAGTCTCTGCGGAAATTTCCAGTTTATCCATGCGCATGATTTTACATGGATTTTACAATTCAGGGCTTGCGGATTTGACAATTTGCAACTATTCTGTATTATGGTCAAGAATGAATATCAGAAATGAAAAGGAAATGAAAAGGGTATGGATATTTTCGACGCACTGACGATGATCGGCGGTCTCTCGCTCTTCCTCTTCGGTATGAACCTCATGGGCCAGGCGCTCGAGCGCCGCGCCGGCGGCAAGCTGCGCTCGCTGCTCGACCGGATGACGAGCAGCACCTTCGCGGGCTTTTTAACGGGTCTCGGCATCACGGCCATCATTCAAAGCTCCTCCGCCACCACCGTTATGGTGGTCGGCTTCGTCAACTCGGGCCTGATGTCGCTGCGTCAGGCCATCAACGTCATCATGGGCGCGAACGTCGGCACGACGGTCACGGCCTGGCTTCTGAGTCTCAGCGGCATCGACTCGGGCAACGTCTGGGTCAAGCTCTTAAAGCCCAGCTCCTTCACCCCCGTGCTCGCGCTCATCGGCATCATTTTCTACATGTTCTGCCGCAGCAGCAAGAAAAAGGACACCGGCATGATCCTGCTCGGCTTTGCAACGCTGATGTTCGGCATGGAGACGATGAGCTCTGCCGTCGCGGGGCTTAAAGACGTTCCCGCGTTCACGAACCTGTTCCTCGCCTTTACCAATCCCATCCTCGGCGTGTTCGCCGGCGCGGTGCTCACCGCCATCATCCAGTCGAGCTCGGCGTCCGTCGGTATCCTGCAGGCGCTGGCCGTCACGGGCTCTGTGAGCTACGCCGCCGCCATCCCCATCATCATGGGCCAGAACATCGGCACGACCGTCACGGCCATGATCTCCTCGATCGGCACGAACAAAAACGCCAGGCGCGCCGCCGTGGTCCACCTTCTCTTCAACGTCATCGGCGTTGTGGTGCTGCTGACGGTCTTCTGCATCGTGCGCGCGGTCTTCGCGCCCGCGCTTTTGAACGAGTCCGCCACGATGTACGGCATCGCCGTGGCGCATTCGGCGTTTAACATTCTCTGCACGGCGCTGCTCCTGCCCGCGGGCAGTCTTCTTGAAAAGCTTGCAAAGCGCATCGTTCCCGAAAACGACGCGCACAGCGAAAAGACCACCGAGCTTGACGAGCGTCTGCTCGCCACGCCGTCGCTCGCCCTGCGCCAGAGCCGCGCCGTCGCCTGCGAGATGGCCGAAAGCGCCGTCCGCGCGCTGAACAACTCCCTCACCGCGCTCTCGTCCAACACGCCCGAGCTTGCTCAGAGCATCCGCGACGACGAGGAGCGCTGCGACCACTACGAGGACATCCTCGGCACCTACCTCGTCAAGCTCAGCGCGCAGAAGATGGGCCGCGCCGAGAGCGAGGAGGCCACCGAGCTTTTAAAGACCATCGGCGACTTTGAGCGCATCTCCGACCACGCGGTGAACATTCTCTCCTCCGCCGAGGAGCTTGCGCAGAAGAATCTTTCCTTCTCCGGCAGCGCGAAAAACGAGCTTGCCGCCCTCACTGCCGCCATCCGCGAGATCCTTTCGCTCGCGCTCAAGGCCTTCGAGCGCCGCGACACTGCCGTCGCCGCCGAGGTCGAGCCGCTTGAGCAGGTCATCGACACGCTCAAAGAGCAGATGCGCACGCGCCACATCCTGCGCATGCAGCAGGGGCACTGCAGCATCGAAGCGGGCTTCGTCCTCTCCGACCTTCTGACGGACCTCGAGCGTACCTCCGACCACTGCTCCAACATCGCCGGCTGCGTCATCGACGCGCATGACCACAACCTGAACCTGCACGAAACGCTGCGCGAGGCAAAGGCCGCGGACAGCGGCTTCCAGAGCGCGTTCCACGCCTACGCGGAAAAATATCAGCTCCCGCTGCCCGCCGCCGGGCAGGATGCGTGATTTTCCCTTGTCAAGGCGCGCGTTCTCTGCTATACTATACAGCCGAAATGGACGTGCGGCATTTGTGCCGCCGAAGAAAGGAAGATCACTATGGATCCGATTTACGAGATCGACCTGCAGGACTGCCCGTACTGCCGCGGCACCGGCACGGTCGAGGATGAGGGCGGCTGGTGCGTTTACGTCACCTGCCTCGACTGCGGCGCGCAGACCGCGCACGCAAGCTACGAAACGCCCGAGGAGCGTCTTGCCGCCGCGCAGCAGGTCGCGCACCTGTGGAACATCGGCAAGGTCCTCAACCCCGGCGTGGGCGACTGAACACTGCTGAACTCCTGCAAAAAAGGACGGAAGAAGCATCTTCCGTCCTTTTTTCGCGCTCAACCGCCGTTTGGGCGCGCGAAACCGCCCCGTTGTTGCGTCTTTGTCTCCGCCGGGCTATACTGAAAACATCAGGACGTCCGTATTTTGAAAGAAACGGAGAATTTCACCATGACCATCGACATCGGCGGAAAGATCAAAACGCTGCGCCTTGCCCGCAGCATGACGCAGGAGCAGCTCGCCCAGGCGCTCCATGTGAGCGCGCAGGCCGTGAGCAAGTGGGAAAACGGCAGCTCCATGCCCGATATCCAGCTGCTGCCCGAGCTGTCCGTCACGCTGGGCACGAGCATCGACTCGCTCTTTTCCCTCACCGACGAGAGCCGCTTTTCCCGCATCGACAACATGCTCTGGGACAAGCGCTTTCTCACGCAGCAGGAATTTGAAACGGAGGAACGTTTTTTGCAGGATAAGTGCCAGGAGCGCGAAACGAAGCCGCGCGCGACGCTCCTGCTCGCGCAGCTCTACTGCAAGCGCGCACGGGAGTATCAGGACCTTGCCTCGCCCCTTGCGCGCCGGGCGCTCGAGCTGAATCCCGACTGCAAGGAAGCGCACAACGCCATTTTCGACTCCGAAAACGGCGCGTATCTCGACTGGAACGCCACGAACCGCTACCGCACGATCGACTTCTACAAGGAATTTCTCGCCGCGCACCCGGACAATTACAGCGCGTATCTGTGGCTGCTCGACCTGCTCATCGCCGACGGGCGCTGCGCGGAAGCGCGCGAGTACCTCAATAAAATGCACCGCCTGAAAGCGACGTACAACGACGATTTCTACCTCGGCCGCATTTTATTGCAGGAGGGAAAGCACGAGGAAGCCCTCGCCCTCTGGGAAAAGATGTGCGCCGAGCACAGCGGCGAGTGGCAGAGCTTTGTCGTGCGCGCGAGCGAGCTTGCAAAGCTCGCCCGCTACGACGAAGCCGTCGCGGACTACGAAACGGCCATGGCGCTCATGCCGCACCCGCAGTTCGTCGATCCCGCCGAGGCCATCGCGCAGATCTGCGAGATCCGCGGCGACTATGAAACGGCCATCCGCTATTATGAAAAGGTCATCGCCATCGAGCAGGCCGACTGGAATGAAATGCAGGGCGAAGCCATTGACGCCCCGCAGCGCGATATCAGCCGCCTGCGCGAAAAGCTGGCAAACCGCTGATATCCTGACGAAAAAAGCGCTTGTCAAAAGGTTTTGACAAGCGCTTTTCCATCATGTAAAGTAGCTTTGCTCGACAAAATTTCCCGTTTCGGCTATCCTTGGGACAGATCGGACGAAACACACAGGAGGCACCCATGGAACTCGGCAATCAGATCAAGCTTCACCGCGCCGCGCTCTCCCTTTCGCAGGAGGAGCTTGCGGAAAAGGTCTACGTCACGCGCCAGACCGTTTCCAACTGGGAGACCGGCAAGAGCTATCCCGACATCCACAGCCTGCTCCTGCTCAGCGCCCTCTTTGATGTTTCGCTCGACCAACTCATCAAAGGAGACTTGGAAACCATGAAACAGGAAGTCAACGCCGACGACGTCAAGGCCATGAACCGCGACGGCGTCATCTTCACCGTGCTGCTCGCCGCCGTGATCCTTCTGCCCGTGCCGCTTTTAAAGCTCTTTGGCTGGTACGGGCTGATCCCGGAGTTTTTGCTCTGGGGCATCGCGATGTACTTCGCCCAGCGCCTTGAGCGCATCAAGAAGGCAAACAATGTCCAGTCCTACCGGGAGATCCTGGCTTTCAGCGAGGGCAAGAAGCTCGACGAGATCGAGCAGCGGGTCGAAGCGGGCAAGCGCCCCTATCAGAAGATCCTGCTCGCGCTGCTCACCGCCGGGATCGCGCTGCTCGTTGCCGTGGTGCTCGGCTGGCTGCTGCTGTAAGCAAAAATCGCAAATCCCGCCACGGCGCCTATGAAGTGACCCCAAAAAGTTAGACAATATTCTGAAGTAAAAATTGTTCAAGCAG
>JAYABH010000046.1:0-18388 GCA_037343695.1 bacterium
AGAAGGAGAACCCCTCCAACTTCCTGCTCATGCACGCCATGGGCCCGAACGTTGCCGGTGTTATCGGTTCCGCCATTGCCGCAGGCGTCCTGATGTCCCTGTTTGGCTAATTCTCAGCAAGAAAAAAAGAGCACCCTGCGGGTGCTCTTTTTTCGTATCAAAGGGGATTTGTACGCCCGCACGCGCCGCCGCGCCAATCAGCCGCGCGGAATACCGCCCTGCACGCACTGACAAGCCGCACAGCGCACGGGAACCGTGGAGGCGAGAAAAAGCCCCCCCTGCGCCGCAGCGACGCACACGTGCCCGCAGGGCGGCTCTGCGCGGCTCATACATTTAACGACATATCCACTCGGGCACCGCGCTGCCGTCGTTCATACCCCGCTGGAAATAACAAAAAAGAGGAAGACCCGAAAGGGTCTTCCTCTTTTCACTTTATGACCAGAGTGCCTGCATCGCAAGGATCGCCAGCGCACCGGCGGCAAGGAACACACAGCCGATCAGAAGACCGGCCTTCAGCGCGCCGCCGACGGCGGCATTGCGTTCCTCGCGGCTCAGTTCGCCGCTTGTGTCCCACGGACGGTCGTTCGCTTCGGGGGCGTCGGGCTCGCGGAAGTCCGCGCGGTCCGCGCGCTTGCGGATGCGGGGGACGAGCAGCGGCTGCGATTCGATGCCGCTCATGTCGGCGATCGTGCGGCCGTCGTCATCATCGTAGGTGCGCTTGTTCCTCATTTATCGTAGAGGTGGCAGCACACGAAGTGGCCCGGCTCGATCTCGCGCTGGACGGGCGCTTCCTCTTCGCAGCACTTCATGCAGTTGGCGCAGCGGGTGTGGAACTTGCAGCCCTTGGGCGGGTTCGCGGGGGAGGGAATGGAGCCCTCGAGCACGATACGGTTCATCTTTACCTTCGGATCGGGGATGGGGATGGCGGAGAAGAGCGCCTTCGTGTAGGGATGGAGCGGGTTGCGGAAGATATCCGCCTTCGCGCCGTACTCCACGAGGTTGCCGAGGTACATGACGCCGACGGTGTCGGAGATGTGCTCGACAACGGACAGGTCGTGGCTGATGAACAGATACGTCAGCTTGTACTGATCCTGCAGCTCGTTGAGCAGGTTGATGATCTGCGCCTGAATGGACACGTCGAGCGCGGAGACCGGCTCATCGCAGACGATGAACTCGGGGTTGAGTGCGAGCGCACGCGCGATGCAGATACGCTGGCGCTGGCCGCCGGAGAACTCGTGCGGGTAGCGGTCCTTGTGGAACGGCTGTAAGCCGCAGTTGTCCATGACCTGGTCGATATAATCGTCAAATTCCGCCTTCGGGACGAGGTTGTGCTCGCGCACGGCCTCGCCGATGATCTCGCCGACCGGCATACGCGGGGAGAGCGAGGAGAACGGGTCCTGGAAGATGATCTGCATCTTCGTGCGCAGGGCACGCAGGTCCTTGTTGGACAGGTCGTAGATCTCCTGACCGTTGAAGAGGACCTGACCGGCCGTCTTGGTGTCGTACAGGCGGAGGATGGTGCGGCCCGTGGTGGTCTTGCCGCAGCCGGACTCGCCGACAAGACCCATCGTGGTGCCGCGCTTCAAGTTGAACGTGACGCCGTCGACGGCCTTGACATAGCCGACCGTGTGAGCGATCATGCCGCTCTTGATGGGGAAGTATTTTTTCAGGTGGTTGACCTGCAGGATGTACTGGGGATCATACTCCACGGGGGTGAAATTGGGGTCCTGGAACGGATTGTCCTTGTGTTCAGCCATCTTATTCACCCTCCTTTTCGTTTTCCTTGCCTTCGGCCAGATCTTCCTCCACGATCTCTTCGAGGTCGGGACGCTTGCCGTCATAGTAGCGGTAGCAGCTGACCCGGTGCGTCGGGGAGAGGGCAATCTCATGCGGATACTCGCCCTCGCAGCCGTTCACGCACATTTCGCAGCGGTCCTTGAAGTAGCAGTAGTTCGGCATGTTGATGGGGTTCGGCACCTTGCCGGGGATGGAATAGAGCTTGTCGACCTGCTTGCCGACGACCGGCTTGGAGGCCATCAGGCCGATGGTGTAGGGGTGCGCGGGGTGCGCGAAGATCTCTTCCGCCGTGCCCTTTTCAACAATGCGGCCGGCGTACATGACGACCACGTAGTCCGCCATCTCGGCGATGACGCCAAGGTCGTGCGTGATGAACATGATCGAGGAATTGATGCGGTCCTTCAGGTTGCGCAGCAGGTCGAGGATCTGCGCCTGGATCGTCACGTCGAGCGCCGTGGTGGGCTCGTCGGCGATGATGAGCTTCGGGCTGCACGCAAGCGCCATGGCGATCATGACGCGCTGGCGCATACCGCCGGAGAGCTCGTGCGGGAACATCTTGTAAACGCCCTCGCTGTTGGCGATGCCGACCATCTCAAGGAGTTCAATGGTGCGCGCCTTGATCTGCGCTTCGTCGTGGCCCTTTTCGTTGTGCAGGGCCAGCACCTCGTCGACCTGGTCGCCGATGCGGAACACGGGGTTCAGCGCGGTCATCGGCTCCTGGAAGATCATGGAGATGTAGTTGCCGCGTAAGTGCTGCATGACGCTGTCAGGTGCCTTCGTGACGTCGTAGGCCTTGCTGCCGAGGTTCAGGCGAATTTCGCCCTCCACGACCTGACCCTGCGGGCGCTGCAAAAGCTGCATGAGCGACAAACTCGTGACCGATTTGCCGCAGCCGGACTCGCCGACGACGCCGACAGTCTTGCCGATGGGCACGGAGAACGTGACGCCGTCGACCGACTTGACAACGCCCGTGTCGGTGAAAAAGTAGGTGTGCAGGTTGTCGAATTCGACCGCGTTGTTGGGGTCGTGCATCTCGGTCAGATACTCGGATTCGGGAACGTTCTTGCGCTTGCGCTTCTTTTCGAGCGCATTTGTGATCTTGCGGTTTTCTTTGGAAATGCGGCGGGATTCCTTTGCGGAAAGATAGCCGTCATTATGCTTCTTAGCCATTCAAATTCCCTCCTTTCTCAGCGCTTCATCTTCGGGTCGAACGCGTCGCGCAGACCGTCGCCGACGAAGTTGAAGCCGAGGACCGTCAGCATCAGGCAGATGCCGGCGGGGATCCAGATGAACCAGTAGCTCGTGAGGACGTAAGAGTTGGAAACGTCGTTCATGATGTTGCCCCAGGAGGCGAACGGGAACTTGACGCCGAGGCCGAGGAAGCTGAGCGTTGCCTCGGTGATGATGGTGGAGCCGAGGCTCATCGTGCAGTTGACGATGAGCTGCGGGATGACGTTGGGGATCAGGTGGCGGAAGATGCGGCGCGACACGCTGATGCCGCAGGCCTCCGTCGCGGTCATGAACTCCTGCTCGCGCAGAGAGAGGATCTGGCCGCGGACGAGACGGGCGATGCCCGCCCAGCCGAGGATACCGAGAATGAGCATCAGGTATATCAGTCGCCTGCCGGGCTCCACGCGCTGCTGGTCCATGGCCGCGCCGAGGATCAGGATGATGGGCATGGAGGGGATGCAGTAGAAGATATCGACGATACGCATGATGAGGTTATCGATCCAGCCGCCGAAGTAGCCGGCAATACCGCCCATAATAACGCCGAGCACGGTCTCAATGATGATGACGATGAAGCCGATCATCAGGGACACGCGGCCGCCGTACATCAGGCGCGTGAGCATATCCATGCCGTACTTGTCCGTGCCGAGCCAGTGCTTCGAGCTGGGGAAGCTGTAGGAGTCGTACTGGCGGGAGGACTGCTGCTGGCGGATGATCCAGTTGGCGTGGTTCTGGCTGCGCTCAATGGTGTATTCCGCCGTAGCGCTCGCGGTGCTGTTGTCCTCCGCGGGCAGCTCGTCGTCCATGGCGCCGATGCCGTCCTCCGCGCCGTCCTCGACGGCGGTGGTGTCATCGTCCATGATGAGGGACTCGTCGGTGTAGGAGAACTTGCTCTCGCCGGAGGAGATCGTGTCGATCAGCTTCTCCTTGAAGTCGCGGGAGAGGAAGATATCGGGCATGATGGCCTGCACGATGTAGCGGCTGATGTAGGCCACCTCCGTGCTGCCCTGGAACACGCCGCCGTCTTCATCAATGGTGTATTCAAGGCCGTCGACCGTGAAGGTCTTGACCGCGGGAGCGTCGGGCTCGGCGGGTGCGGCAGGCTCAGCAGTGTCGTCGGTCGCATCGGCGGCTTCGGAAGCACCGGCAGTCTCCTGTGCGGCTTCGTCCTCAACCTCCTGCTCGAGCGCGGCATGGGACTTGAGCGCGGCATAGACGAACTCAAAGCTCAGCGCCTGACCCTCGTTCGAGGAGCTGACGATGTCCTTGTACGCGATGCCGACGATCGAGCCGCCGGAAGCGATGGAGTAAAAGTCCGTGCCCTCCTGCGTGAGGGTGTAGTTATTGCCGCTGTAGCTGAACCCCGCGCTGCCCTTCTGGATGGCGAGCATGGTCTGCGCCTGCACGGGAGAACCGAACAGGGAGGAGTCCTTGGCGAGGTAACGGAAATCGCTGTTTTCCGTCACGACGGCAAATTCCTTGTTGATCTGGTCATCGCGGTAGAAGAACTCATCTTCGCCGTAAGGGGAGAGAAGACCGCCGATGAACGAGAAAACGAACATGAAGATGAGGATGCTCAAGCCCACGACCGCGAGACGGTTGCGGAAAAAGCGCTTGGCGACGAGCGCGCCCGGGGAGAGGACCTTGACGCGGCGGTCGTCGTTGAGGGAATAATGCTCCTCGCTGCCGCCGGAGGGGGTGTTGTCCTGCTTGGCGTACTTGTCCTGATTGTCCTGCGTCGCGCGCTTGGCGGCGTTTTCCGCCATACCGGAAGCGTGGAACGGCTTCTGGTTATCCTGGTTCTTATCGTAATCAAAAACGCTCATGATCTTTCCCCCTTTCTTAAGCGATGCGCACGCGCGGATCGACCACAGCGTACAGAACGTCGGAGATGAGGTTGCCGAGCAGCGTCAGCACCGACAGGAATACAAGATAGAACATGGAGAACGGGATATCGCCGCCGACCATCGCCTGATAGGAGACATAGCCGATGCCGGGGATAGCGAAGAGGGTCTCCGTGATCAGCGCGCCGGAGAAGAGGCCCGGCAGGCTGCCGCCGATGATGGTGACCAGCGGGATGAGGGTGTTGCGGAAGGCATGGTGATAAACGACCTTTCTCTCGGAAAGGCCCTTGGCGCGCGCGGTGCGGATGTAGTCCGCGTTGAGCACCTCGAGCATGTTGGTGCGGGTGTAGCGCATCAGCGAGCCGACGCTGATGACGACCAGCGTGACGATGGGCAGGACCAGATGGTTCGCCTTATCGAGGAACTGTCCCCACGCGCTGAGCTGGTTGTAGTTGCGGCCCACAAGGCCGAACAGGTCGAACCAGCCGAGCTTGACGGAGAAAATGAGCTTTAAGAGCGACGCGAAGAAGAACGTCGGCAGCGAGATACCGGCCAGCGCGATGATGGAGATCGTGTAGTCGGCCTTGCTGTACTGCTTCGTCGCGGCGATGACGCCGAGAGGAACGGCAATGACGATCTCAAGAACGAACGCGATGCCGCCCATCACGAAGGAGAGCCACACGCAGTCGTTGAACTTCTCGAGGACCGGAACGGTGTAGAGCCAGCTGTCGCCGAACTCGCCGCGCAGGGCGGTGCCGAGCCAGGAAAAATAACCGGGGATGATGTTTTTATCCATGTTGTACATGGCTTTGAGCTGTTCCATCCACTCGTCGAAGCTTTTCGAGCCCGGCTGCATGGACTTCTGGCGCGCCATGTTCTCGATAAACGAGGTGGGCAGACAGCGCATCAGCGCGTAGATAATGAATCCCACAAAAAAGAGGATCACAATGGAAATCAGGATTCGTTTGACTATGTACTTTCGCAAGCAGATTACCTCCGTTCTGATGTGCTGCTAATCGTTTTTTGCTATCTCTCTTCACTATATCTCCTGCTGCACATCAAGCGGCGCTCTTCCGGGGAAGAACGCTCCTTGCCGCGCAGCCGGGGCAGCCCGACGGCCGGTAAAGACCGCCGGGCTGCTCGCTTATTTCAGATCAAAGGACTGAAACGATGCCGGGAAATCAGTTGAGCTCGATGTTCTCGATCTCGCTGTACCACTTGTAGAAGGTGGTGATGTCGGGGGTCATGGTGCTCATGTTGACGCGCTCGGTGGAGAAGATGACCGCGTTCTGACGCTGATAGATAGGCACCTCAACGGCCCAGTCAACGACGGTGTCAAGGCAGGCCTTGTACATGGTCTTGCGGTAGCTCTGGTCGAGGGACTCACGAGCGGCCATGATCATGTCGTCGAGTTCGGCGTCAGCGATGCAGTACATCTTGTTGGAGCCGCCCTGCGCAGGGCCGCCGTACGGGTTCTTGCCGGTGCCGAGGTCGCCGTTGAAGTCAGCAACGTCGGAGTAATAGATCTGATACATATCCGGGTCGATGGTAGCACCCCAGGCGGCGCACCACATATCGACCTGGCGGGCATCGATGTCATCCCACAGACCGGAGGAGTCGCTCAGGTCGGTGATGATGAGGTTCATGCCGATCGTCTCGAGGGCCTTGGAAGCCTCGGAGACCATCATGAAGGAGGGGTGGTTGCCGGAACCGTCAGCGGGGATCTGGAGCTCATACTCGAGCTTGGCGCCCTCGGGAGCAGCGGTCAGCTTGCCGTCGGTGACGGTGTAGCCCGCGGCCTCGAAGTAGCCCAGAGCGGCCTGCAGAGCGGCCTCATAGCGCTGGTCGGCGGTCATGTCGGAGGTGTAGATGTCGTTGCCGTTCACGTCAACGGAGAAGGCGACCTTGTAGCCGTCGTCCGTGGGCTGGGGAGCGGCCCAGGAGGTGTTGGAGATGGGGTAGTTGATGATGCTCGCGCGCTCGCCGTAGTAGGACTCGATGGCGACGTCACGATAAACAGCGAAGACAGTGGCGAAGGCCTTGCGCAGATCCTTGGAAGCCTCGCTGCCCGGATCGCCGCCGACGTTGACGCAGTAAGCGCTCATGCCGAGGTAGCCATAGCCGAGGTTATCGACGGTGTTGGTGGTGACCTTGTCGCCGGTCACGCCGGAGCCGCCGTTGGCCTTGGTGATGGCGTCAACCGTGTCGTTGGAGAAGGCAGGATCGGTGATATCGATGGTGCCGGTGATGACGCCGTTGAGCTTGTCGTCATCGCTCATGCACTGCTGGAAGTTGAGGTACTTGGTCTTGGGAGCGCCAAGATAGTAGCTGTCGTTCGCCTCGAAGTAGACAACGCCGTCCTCGAACTTGAGGAACTTGTAGGGACCGGCGCCCATGGGGGAGGTGGTCTTGGCACGGACGGAGCTCAGATCGCCCTTGGGGAAGCCGAAGCTGTTGTTGTCGTAGTCATAGAGGGAAGCGTCGCCATAGTAGTGCATCGGAGCGATGGTCACGCCGAGCTGATAGATGGCGGTCGCATCGACCTTGTCGAGGGTGACGGTCATGCTGTAGTCGCCGGTCTTCTTGATACCGGAGATGTTGGCAGCGGACTCGCCGGTCTTAACGCCGGTGGTGGGATAGTCGTTGTAGACGTCCTCATCCATCATGGCAGACAGAGCGTCAGAATTGCCGACCTCAGCTTCCATCGCGGAGAAGATCCAGCCGTACTTATCGCCGATCTCCATGGCGAAGTCTTCCACGGTGGTGGAATCGCCGGAGAAGCCCCAGGCGGAGGAAGCGGCAGCGACGTCGCCATCAGGGGCGGCACCAGCCTCGACGCAGTAGTCAACAATGCCCTGGGCGAAGGGAACGAGGCCCTTGTCGAAGTTGTCCCAGAACTTCGTCTGCTGCTCTTCGGTCCAGAAGGAGAAGTCGGTGTTGTCACGGCCGGCCGCGGCGAGAGCCTTGGACAGCGTGGTCATACCGGCGCGGTAAGCGTCCATACCCTGAATGGGCACGGCGTACAGCGTGGAGTTGCCGTCATAGGTCGGGTCGCAGAGGACGTACATGGAGAAAATGACGTCGTCGATGGTCAGCTTCTCGCCGTCGGAGAAGGTGATGTCGTCACGCAGGGTGAAGTTGTAGTCGACGGTGCCGTCGGCATTCTCGACGATCTCGCAGTCAGCGGGGGCATAGTAAGTATACTCGGTACCGTTGTACTCGTGCTTCTCGCCCTCGATGCCGTTCATGATCATTTCGCCCTGACGGCCGCTGTTCAGCAGGCTGATAGAGGTCATGACCCAGACATCCTGGTCATACTCAGTCTCCGAGAAGAAGGGGGAGAACTTTTCGTTGAACGCCGAATAGCCGACGACCAACGGAGTGGTTTCGTCCTTGGTCTGATCGTCGGTCGTCGTCTTATCACCGCAGCCGGCGAGAAGACCGAGACACATGACCAGAGAAAGGATCAGTGCAAGTGCTCTTTTCATTGGATCTACTCCTTTTATAAATTTTTGCTAAAACGGGTCTGGCCCGTACAGCACGATAGGAAGTCCACGTATGAAAAAACATACAGGAACGGATGCGTACGCCCCTTGTGGACAGGTGTGCACAAAAAATGGGCGAATAAAGTTTTTTACATTATAGCACAGAGAGTTTGCGAATGTACAGTGTAAAATTTCGTCAGTGCTCGCTTTTTGTCACTTTCACCCAATCGGAGCGCTTGACAAGCTTGCGTATGGTCAACGCGCAGACAAGGGAAAGTACTTTAAGCAATAGATACAGCGCGGCATAGAGCGGCTGGCCGTCATGTCCCGATACGGCAAGATAGATAATTTCGCACAAAAATCCGGCGGCGGCGCATACCGCCGCGGCCGCCGCGCGTCCGGGGAGAACGGTCACGCTGCGCTCGTAGACGTACTCGCGCACCGCGTCCCAGTCGCGCCCGAGCTTGACGACTGCCCACGCCACGGTGACAGCCGCGATCAGCTCAAAGAGGAACGGCAGGATGACGTAGAAGCAGTTCAGCATGCCCGGCGCGGGGATGCTGCCGCTCGCGACCGCCGCGGCGGGCAGCAGGGCCGCGCAGGCCCAGAGCTTACGCTTGAGGGCCTTCTGCACGTCCGCGTCCGCCGCGCAGGCATAGAGCGTGCCGTCGTAGATGTACTCGCCCGCGAGGTTGGGGTGAAAGTCGTTGAGATAGGAGTTCTCGCCGCGCTTTCTGCGTTTTTTCTCCATTATTCGATGCCGCTGAGGTCAAAGCTGTCGAGCGCCTGCTCCGCTTCGGCGCACACGCCGCGCAGGCACTTCTCATCGAACGGGCTTTCGAGGTCCGCGTTTTTGAGAAGGTCGGTGAAGGTGCGGCTGCCGCCCTGGGTGGTGTAGGCCATGTAGTGCGACCAGGCGTTTTTGAGGTCCTTGCGGATCATGGCCCAGAATTCGAGCGACACGGTCTGGGCAAGGCAGTAGTCGATATAGTAGAAGGGGCTCGAGTAGATGTGGTGCTGGCGCTGCCAGCCCATGCCCTCGGAATAGAACGGGATCTCGCCGTCGAGCTTCATCCACGGCATGTAGACGCCGAGAAGCTCTTTCCAAACGGCGTGGCGCTCGGCGGGGGTCATCTCCGGCTTTTCGTACACGATGTGCTGGAAGTGGTCGACCATCGTGCCGTAGGGGATGAACGTCAGCGCGCCGGAGAGGTGGCTGTAGAGGAACTTCTTCGCGTCAGCGCCGAAGAAACCCTCGGCCCAGGGCTCGGCGAAGAACTCCATGGACATCGAGTGGACCTCGCAGGCTTCAAGGCTCGGCCAGATGTATTCGACGGGGATGCGCTTGCGGTTCATCCAGGCCTCAAAGGCGTGGCCGGCCTCGTGCGTCACGACCTCAACGTCGTGCTGCGTGCCGTTGAAGCAGGCAAAGATGAAGGGGACCTCATAGTCGAAGATGCTCGTGCAGTAGCCGCCCGCCTGCTTGCCCTCGGTGGAGAGCACGTCGAGCAGCTCGTTGTCGAGCATGGTCTTGAAGAATTCCTTCGTCTCGGGGGAAAGCTCGCTGTAGAACTTCATGCCCTGAGCGAGAATCTCGTCCGGCGTGCCGACGGGGCGGGGGTTGCCGGAGCGGAACTCGAGCGCGTTGTCGGCAAAGCTCATGGGATAGCTCTTGCCCAGGCGCTCGGCCTGCTTGCGGTAGACCTTGTCGGCCACGGGCACGAGATACTTCACGACCGCCGCGCGGAACTTTTCAACGTCGTCCTTTGTGTAGCAGTTGCGGTTCATGCGGTAGTAGCCGAGCGTCGTGTAGCCATCGTAGCCGAGCTTTCTGCCCATCGCGTCGCGCAGCTTGACGAGCTTGTCGTACAGCTCGTCGAGCTTTGCCTGATTGTCCTTGTACCACTGGCCCTCGGCCTTCCAGGCGGCCAGACGCTTTTCATCGTCCGCGCAGGTCTTGTAGGGCGAGAGCTGGGAGAGCGTGTAGGTCTTGCCCTCGAAGGGAATCTGCGCCGAGGCGAGCAGCTTTTCGTACTCCTGCGTCAGCTCGTTTTCCTGCTGCAGCTCGGGGATGATCTCGGGGGAGAAGGTTTTGAGCGCGATCTCGGCGTTGACGAACATCAGATCGCCGAACTCCTTTTCAAAGTCCGCGCGGAAGGGGCTCTCGAGCATGGCCTGCGTCCACTGCTGGCTGTACTCCTGCAGCTCGGGATAGAAGCTGTTCCAGAATTTCTCCTCCGCGTCGTAGAATTTGTCGCGCGTGTCGATCGAGTGGCGAATGCTCACGAGCGTCGAAGCCGTGCCGATGTGCTTGGAGCGCTCCTGCTCGGCCAGGAAGACCGCGCGGGCTTCCTCGTAGCTCTTCGCGGCCTTGAGCTGCGCGGTCAGATCGGCAAGCTGCTGCTTGGCGCCCTCGGGATCGGGGCGGGTGTAGGGCATCTCAGAAAATTTCATGTCATATCCTCCGTTGAAATTTAATTTCTGCTGAAAACTTTAAGTTACTGCTGGCGGTTGTAGATCGCGGAGACGGCCTTGTGTCCGCCGCCGATCACGACGACCGCCGCCGTCGCGGTGACGAGCATAAAGCCCGTCAGCACGCCGCGCACGGGGAGAAACGCCGTCAGCGCGCCCGCGATCAGGTTGCCGGAAAAGCTGCCGACGGTGTTGAGCATGTTGAAAGCGCCGTTGAAGCGGCCCTTTTTCTCATCCGGCACGTAGCTCTGCGTGGCGGAGATGCGGATGGTGTAGCTCGTCACGCCCATAATGCCCGTGAGGAAGCACGAGACCATCATCACCGGCAGCGGGCAGTAGAGATAGAAGCCCTCGCACAGCGAGATCATGACGTACACGATCAGCGCGATGGTGTATTTCTTCTGTACGGGCAGGTTCACCTTGTAGTGGATGCCGCCGCCGATGGCACGGCCGAAGATCGCCATGCCCCAGACGAGCATGTAGATGTACTCGCCGTTTTCAAAGCTCGATTTGAAGTACGGCAGCGTGATGACGTTCGACGCGCCGGCGGAGAGCGAGCTGAACGTGAAGTAGATGGCGACGCAGAGAAGACCCTTCTCGCTCACAAGGTAGCGGAAGCCCTCCTTGATGTCGCGCAGCAGCCGGCGGCCGGACGAATGCTGCTCCTCCTGCTCGAGCGCGGCGCGCTGCTTTGCGATGTAGTGCTCCTCGGCGCGGATCTGCGTCTCCGCCGCCGCGGCGAGGAAAAAGCACAGCGCGTTGATGCCCAGCAGCGGCGCGATGCCGACGAGATTGTAAAAATACGTCGCGATCGGGATAATGAGCGCCGAGAGCGTTTCAAGAACGCTTGCGATGGAGTAGGCCTTGGAGTAGTTCCCCTCGGAGATGAGCAGGGGATAGAAGCTGTCGTAGGCGACGAAGTAGACGCTGTTGATCGAGCCGATGATAAAGCAGAACACCGCCAGCATCGGGAAGCTGAACCAGCCGCGGCTCAGAATGAGCGACGCGATCAGGTAAACGCCCGAGGAGACGAAGTCCAGCGTGTAGATGGTCTTCTTGCGGGAAAAGCGGTCGAGGATCGCCCCGGAGAAGACCGGCATGATGATCTGCGGCAGGGTAAAGGTCGCGATGTAGATGGCGTAGAGCAGGTTCGAGCCCGTGTAGTCGAGCACGAGCAGGCTCAGCGCGAAGCCGGACATCGAATTGCCCAGCATCGAGATCACGCTGCCGAGCGTGATGATGGTGAAATCCCGCGTCCACAGCTTCGCCGTGGGCTGCGGTGCGGGCTTGTGCGTATCGTTCATGAAGTGAATATCCTCCTGAAAGGTGAGAGCGCAAACAAGACCCGGATCGCGTGAGCTCGCTCCGGAGCAGGAACAGTTTGGACTCCTGATACCCGGATCGGTTACGGGTACAGTTTATGATTATACGTCTTTGCGCGGCAATAAGCAACAAAAATTCGGCGGCGGAGCGGAAAACACGGAAAAATGACCGCTTTCGTGCCCGTGGGAGGAAAACTGCCGCCTTGCGGGAAGGAGCGGCATGTGCTATAATACCATCCGCGAAAATGAAAAAACCGGAGGAGATCGCCATGAAGCAAACGCCGGCAGCGGAACTGCTGCATTTTATTAAAGAGAGCCCCACCTGCTACCATGTGACCGAAAACATCGGAAAGAAGCTGCTTGACGCGGGCTATACCGTCCTTTCCGAGCGCGAGCGCTGGACGCTCGTCCCCGGCGGGAAGTATTTCGTCCAGCGCAACGGCTCGAGCACCATCGCCTTCCGTGTGCCGCAGGCGCTCACGGGCGGCTTTGCCATGGCGGCGGCGCATTCCGACTCGCCGACCTTCCGCTTAAAGGAGCGCCCCGACCGCCGCGGCGCGCACTATGTCCAGCTTTCGACGGAAAAGTACGGCGGGATGCTCATGTCCACGTGGTTCGACCGTCCGCTCTCCGTCGCGGGCCGCGTCTTTGTGCGCGAAAACGGCGCGATCGCGGAAAAGCTCGTGAACGTGGACCGCGACCTTCTCGTCATCCCCAACGTCGCCATCCACATGAACCGCAGCGCGAACGACGGCACGAAGTACATGGCGAACGTCGATACCCTGCCGCTGCTCGGCGGAAAAGACAGCGGCGGCATCCTGCCGCTCGTCGCGAAGGCGGCGGGCGTTGCGGAGAACGACATCCTCGGCAGCGACCTCTTCCTCTACTGCCGCGGCGAGGGGACGCTGCTCGGCGAGAATGAGGAGTACATCCTCTCGCCCAAGCTCGACGATCTCGAGTGCACCTACGGCTGCCTTTCCGGCTTCCTTGCCGCGAAGGAGAGCGGGAATATCGCCGTGTGCTGCATCTTTGATAATGAGGAGGTCGGCTCGGCGACCAAGCAGGGTGCGGGCTCGATGTTCCTGCGCGACACGCTCCGCCGCGTCGCGCTGTGCCTGGGGAAGGACGAGCAGGACTTCCAGACGATGCTTGCGAAGAGCTTCCTCGTCTCGGCGGACAACGCGCACGCCCAGCACCCCAACCACGGCGAGTATGCCGACCCCGACAACTGCCCGTACATGAACGAGGGCGTGGTCATCAAGTTCAACGCAAACCAGCGCTACGCGACCGACGGCCGCTCCTGCGCGGTCTTCCGCAGTGTGTGCGAGCGCGCGGGCGTGCCCACGCAGGTCATGTCCAACCGCTCCGACCTTCCCGGCGGCTCGACGCTCGGCTCCATCGCCGATACGCTCGTGCCGGTGAGCACCGTGGATATCGGCCTTGCCCAGCTCGCGATGCACTCGAGCTGGGAGACGGCGGGCGTGCAGGACTGTGAGTATCTCGTACGCGCGATGACGGAGTACTACGGCAGCGATTTTTGAGCGATTTTGTGCCGGAACGTGGACAAACCCGCGTTCCCGTGATAAAATAAATCAATTTTCTAACCAAATTTGCTTTCAAAAGGAAGAAAGGAAGAACATACCATGGACGTGAAAGAAATTCTGAGCCACGTGGACCACACCCTGCTCAAGCAGACCGCCACCTGGGAGGACATCAAGCTCATCTGCGACGACGGCATCAAGTACGGCTGCGCCAGCGTCTGCATCCCGCAGACCTATGTGAACCATGCCGCGCACTACATTGCCGAGCAGCAGCACTTCGGCTTCGGCCAGCTGCCCGTCTGCACCGTCATCGGCTTCCCCAACGGCTACACCCCCAGCGGCATCAAGTGCATG
Organism: bacterium; assembly: GCA_037343695.1. GTDB lineage: Bacteria > Bacillota > Clostridia > Oscillospirales > Oscillospiraceae > Hominicoprocola. The sequence goes on from JAYABH010000046.1 coordinate 14,043, forward strand.
GAGGCTGAGGCCGCCGTGGCCGACGGCGCGACCGAGATCGACATGGTCATCAACCTCGGCTGGGTCAAGGAGGGCCAGTACGACAAGATCCTCCAGGAGATCAACTCCGTCAAGATCTCCTGCCACGGCAACATCCTGAAGGTCATCATCGAGACCTGCCTTCTCACCGACGAGGAGAAGATCAAGCTCTGCGAGGTCGTGTCCAACTCCAACGCAGACTATATCAAGACCTCCACCGGCTTTGCCGGCGGCGGCGCGACGCGTGAGGACGTGGCCCTCATGGCCGCGCACATGACCAACGGCAAGAAGATCAAGGCTGCCGGCGGCATCGCGAGCCTTGAAGACGCCGAGGACTTCCTCAAGCTCGGCGCGGACCGTCTGGGCACCAGCCGCATCGTCAAGGCCGTCAAGGAGCTCGAGGCCAAGGGCCAGCTTTAAGAAATTACATTTCAGAAAGAGAGAGCGAAGCATATGCCGACTCCGCACAACAGCGCCGCAAAAGGCGACTTTGCCAAAACCGTTTTGATGCCCGGCGACCCGCTGCGCGCGAAGTTCATCGCCGAGACGTTTTTGGACGAGAGAACGCTCGTCAACAACGTGCGCGGCGTGCAGGGATATACGGGGACCTACCATGGCGTTCCCGTCAGCGTGATGGCCAGCGGCATGGGCATGCCGTCCATCGGCATCTATTCCTATGAGCTTTTCACGCAGTACGATGTGGACAATATCATCCGCGTCGGCTCGGCGGGCGCGATCCAGAAGGATCTGAAGCTCGGCAGCATCGTCGCGGGCATGGGCGCGTGCACGAACTCGAACTACGCCGCGCAGTACGGCCTGAACGGCACGTTCGCGCCCATCGCGGACTTTGCGCTCCTCTCCGCCGCCGTGCAGTCGGCGAAGGAGCTGGGGCTCATGATGCCCGTCGGCAACCTCTATTCCTCCGATACGTTCTACGACGCGTCGAACGCTTCGCTCAAATGGGCGGAGATGGGCGTGCTCGCCATCGAGATGGAAGCCGCCGCCCTCTACTGCAACGCCGCCTATACCGGAAAGCGCGGCCTTTCCATCTGCTCGATCTCGGACAATATCGTCACCGGCGAGGAGCTCTCGCCCGAGGCGCGGCAGACGGGCTTCACCAATATGATGAAGCTCGCGCTCGAAACGGCCGTGAAGATGGCGGCGGCCGATTCCCAAAAGTAAGGAGATACCTGACATGCGCGTCATCGACATTGAAAACATTGTAAGCAGCATGCGGGACGATACCCGCTTTGTCCTGCGCTGCGAGGAGGTCTTCCACGACAAGATCAGCTCCGCCGCGGCGAGCATCCTGATGAACAAGGGCGAAAAGCCCATCGTCTGCCTGACGGGTCCGAGCGGCTCGGGCAAGACGACGACCGCCATGCGCCTGAAGGCCTACCTTGAAAACCTCGGCGTGAAGGTGTGCCTTATCAGCATGGACAACTTCTTCCTGCCGCTTAATGAGCGCCCGCCCGAGGCGAGCGACTGGGAGTCGCCCTACTGCGTCAACCGCGAGCTTCTCATCGAGGATATCCACCGTCTGATGGACGGCGAGCTCGTGCAGCTGCCGGTCTACGACTTCAAGGCCGGCGGCATCGGCGGCTACAAGCCCATGCAGGGCGACAAGAACGCCGTCGTCATCGCTGAGGGCATCCACATGCTCAACCCGCTCATCTTCGACACGCTGCGCAGCGAAGCGACAGGCGTTTACGTCGCCCCGCGCACGCGCATTATCACGCACAAGGACCGCATCGTGCGGCCCGAGCAGCTGCGCGTGGCGCGCCGCATGATCCGCGACTATCAGGGCCGCGGCCATTCCCTGCGCCAGACGGTCGAGCGTGCCGAGAGCGTCGATCGCGGCGAGCTCAATTACATCATGCCCAATAAGCCCAACGCGAGCATCCATATCGACACCTTCCACGACTATGAGCCGTGCATCCTCGCGCGGTACTTAAAGGAGATCCCGGAGTTCTACAGCCAGCTCGACGAGCACTTTATCGCAGAGCACGGCCTGAGCGATTTGATGGACGTGGTCAACTCCGTACCGCCGCTCAAGACCGATTACGTGCCGCTCGACTCCATCGTGCGCGAGTTCGTCGGCGGCAGCTGCTTTGAGTATTAAAACGGCAAAAAGCGACAACAAAAGAGAATTTCTGCGCCGGATATTCCGGAGCGGAATCGGAATTCGGCCCTTTTGGGCGAAAAGGAGGGGAGCGCCGATGCGTTCAGACGAAAGAAGAAAAGCCATTGCGGACATCCTTCGCACGGCGGACGGACCCATCAGCGCGTCCGCGCTGGCGGAAAAATTTTCCGTCTCGCGGCAGATCATCGTCGGCGATATCGCGCTTCTGCGCTCGTCGGGCGAGGAGATCGTCGCGACACCGCGCGGATATGTGACGCCGAAGGAGGCGCACGGGCTCATCCGTCACGTCGCCGTGAAGCACACGCCCGAGGAGATGGAGGCCGAGCTCAACGCCATTGTCGATCACGGCTGCACGGTGATCGATGTGATCGTCGATCACCCGATCTACGGCCAGCTCACCGGCCCGCTGCAAATTTCGAACCGTTACGAGGTCGGGCAGTTCATCGAGCGCTGCGAGAACGCCGAGCCGCTCTCCCGTCTGACCGACGGCATCCACCTGCACACGCTCTCGTGTCCCAACGAGGCGGCGTTCACGCGCGTGCGCGGCGCGCTGCGCTCGCTCGGCGTGCTGCTGGAGGAAAACGGAAATTAGGGGTTGACAATCTCTTCGCAAGTGATTATAGTGTCATGTACACGTGTCAAGACACCTGTGCATGACACTATTTTTATTTTTAGGTGCGAGGATATCATGGAAAAGATCAAAGCATTCTGCAAACGGAAAAATATTGAAGTCTCCGCCAGACGCTACGGCATCGACGCGCTCGGCGCGATGGCGCAGGGCCTGTTCTGCTCGCTGCTGATCGGCACGATCATCAAAACGCTCGGCGACCAGCTCGGCGTGCAGTACCTCACGGACATCGGCAAGTACGCCATGAGCGTCTCCGGCCCGGCGATGGCCGTCGCCATCGGCTACGCGCTCAAGGCGGACCCGATGGTGCTCTTCTCCCTCGCGGCGGTGGGCTACGCGGCCAACGCCGAGGGCGGCGCGGGCGGACCGCTCGCGGTGCTCATCATCGCGATCGTCGCGGCTGAATGCGGCAAGGCCGTGAGCAAGGAGACGAAGATCGACATTTTAGTCACGCCCGCCGTCACGATCTTAGTCGGCGTGGCGCTTGCCAAGTGGATCGCCCCGCCCATCGGCACGGCGGCGTCGGCCTTCGGCATCATCATTGACAACGCGACCAAGCTCCAGCCCTTCTGGATGGGCATTGCCGTCTCCGTGCTCGTCGGCGTCGCGCTCACGCTGCCCATCTCTTCCGCCGCCATCTGCTCGGTGCTGGGGCTTACGGGCCTTGCCGGCGGCGCGGCCGTCGCGGGCTGCTGCGCGCAGATGGTCGGCTTCGCCGTGATGAGCTTCAGGGAAAACCGCTGGGGCGGCCTTGTTTCCCAGGGACTTGGCACCTCGATGCTCCAGATGCCGAACATCGTCCGAAATCCCCGCATCTGGATCGCGCCGACGCTCGCCTCTGCCGTCACCGGTCCGATCGCGACGTGCCTTTTCCATCTTGAGATGAACGGCGCGCCCATCAACTCCGGCATGGGCACCTGCGGCCTTTGCGGCCTGATCGGCGTGTGGACCGGCTGGGTCTCGCCGAGCGAGGAAGCCATCGCCAGGGGCGCTGCGGCCATGAGCCCCACGGGCTTTGACTGGCTGGGGCTCATCCTTGTCTCCATCGTGCTGCCCGCCATCCTCGCGCCCGCCATCAACGCCGTCTGCCGCCGCCTCGGCTGGGTCAAGGACGGCGACCTTAAACTGAACTAAGCGTAAAAAGTGTGGACTTTTTGTAAAGAATACCGGCGAATCTCACAAAATGCGTAAATTAACGGAGAATCAGCTTGATTCTCCGTTGATTTTTTGGTATACTCCGTACCGGAGTGCGTCCGTACTCCAAAATAAACCGGAAGACAGGCGACTGCCGGCCGGTAAAATAAGGAAGGATAGAAGAATGAAGAAGTTTTTTGCACTGCTTCTTGCTCTCGTCATGGTTCTGTCCCTCGTTGCCTGCGGCGATAAGAAGACCGACGACAACCAGGACAACAACACCGACGATCAGCAGGGCGATACCGTCACCTACACCAATCCCGACGATATCGAAGACAACATGACGTCCGAGGACGGCAAGTATGAGATCGCTTTCGTCACCGACGTCGGCCAGCTGAAGGATAAGTCCTTCAACCAGGGCAC
>JAYABH010000047.1:0-2316 GCA_037343695.1 bacterium
GCATGATGATCTTCAACCAGTTTGAAGAGATGGGCAACCCGCTGTGGCACTACAACGTCACGGGCAACGCCCTCGCAGACCTGTTTGAAGCCGTGAAGAAGCCCGGCCAGCGTCTTGCAGGCGCGTGCTTCACCTCCGGCTCCGCCGGTACGATGTCGGCGGGCGACCTCCTCAAGGAGCGCTATCCCGGCCTGAAGCTCGGCGTGGGCGAAGCGCTGCAGTGCCCGACCATCCTCAATAACGGCTTCGGCGGACACCGCATCGAGGGCATCGGCGATAAGCACATCCCCTGGATCCACAACGTGAAGAACACCGACATGGCCATCGCCATCGACGACGAGGATTCCCAGCGCCTGCTGCGCCTGTTCAACACGAAGGAAGGCCAGAAGTATCTCAAGGAAGAGCTCAAGCTCTCCGACGAGCTCATCGAAAAGCTCACCTGGCTCGGCATCTCCGGCATCGCGAACGTGCTGTGCTGCATCAAGATGGCCAAGTATTACGAGCTGACCGAGGACGACGTGCTCTGCACCGTTCTGACCGACTCCGCCGTGATGTACGGCAGCCGCATCGAGGAGCTCAACGAGATGCACGGCGCTTACAATGAAGAAGAGGCACGCCTTGACCACAACCTGCACATGCTCGGTCTCAAGACCGACAGCATGATGGAGCTGACCTACGAGGACCGCAAGCGCATCCACAACCTCAAGTATTACACCTGGGTCGAGCAGCAGGCGCGCGACGTCAAGGACCTCAACGCGCTCTGGTACGACACCAAGGGCACGTGGGACGCCGTCCACGCGCAGGCAGCCGAGCTCGACGAGCTCATCAACGAGTTCAACGAAGAGACCGGCCTTCTCAAGGCGCTCTAAAACAGGGAGCACATACAAAAGGGGATATCTCTTCCGGAAGAGATATCCCCTTTTAAACCCCAGAGAAGCGCAAGGGCTGCGCCCTTGACGGCGCATTGCCCGTCTCTGCGCGGACGGCGCTGCTCGCGCTGCGCAGGGGAGCTGCCAGTCGCGGTTTGCAGCGGCTTTCGATCTGATCTGCTCCTTGCATCCGCTGCCGCTCTGCGGCGGGGTTTCGAAACCATTTTCGATCTTCCACATAAGGATAGGAGAATATAAAATGCTGAAAAACGTCAAATGCGCGCGCTGCGTCAAGTGCGGCAGGGAATACGCGGCGGTGCCGAACCTCACGAACTGCGCGTGCGGCGGCATCCTCGATATCATCTACGATTACGATTACATCAAAAAGAACCTGACGAAGGAAAAGCTCAAGTCCCGCCCGAATACGATGTGGCGCTACCGCGAGCTGCTGCCGGTCGAGGAAACGACGCCCGATACGCCGCTGCGCGTGGGCTGGAGCCCGCTCTATGAAGAACCGCGCCTTGCCAAGCAGCTCGGCCTTAAAAAGCTCTGGGTCAAGGACGACGGACAGAACCCGACCGCGTCCTTAAAGGACCGCGCCTCCGCCATGGCCGTCGCCAAGGCGGGCGAAGCGGGCGCGAAGATCATCGCCTGCTCGTCCACGGGCAACGCGGCAAGCTCCCTTGCGGGCAACGCCGCGGCCGCGGGCATCAAGACCTTCATCTTCGTCCCCGAGCGCGCGCCCAAGGGCAAGGTCGCGCAGCTGATGACCTTCGGCGCAAACGTCATCTCCGTCAAGGGCAACTATGAGGAGACCTTCGAGCTTTCGAAAAAGGCCATCGACAAGTGGGGCTGGTACAACCGCAACGCGGCCATCAACCCGTACCTCTCCGAGGGCAAGAAGACCGTTTCGATCGAGATCGCCGAGCAGCTCGACTGGAAGATGCCGGATTATCTCGCCATCTCCGTCGGCGACGGCTGCACCATCGCAGGCGTGTGGAAGGGCCTCAAGGACCTGTACGCCATCGGCTTTATCGACAAGCTCCCGCGCCTCATTTCCGCGCAGGCCGAGGGCTGCCACCCCATCAACCGCGCCATCGCGGAGAACAAGCCCTGGGAGCCGATGGAGGAGAACACGCTGGCCGACTCCATCGCCGTCGGCGTGCCGCGCAACGCGGACAAGGCGCTCATGGCGATCCGCGAGTCGAACGGCATCGTCGTGAACGTGACGGACGAGGAGATCATGGCGGCGCAAAAGCTGCTCGGCACGACCTGCGGCGTCTTCGGCGAGCCCGCGGGCGTCACCGGCGCGGCGGGCGTGAAAAAACTCTGCGAGCAGGGCGTGCTCGGTGAGAACGACACGGTCGTCTCCGTCGTGACGGGCAATGGTCTCAAGGACGTGGCCAACGCCATCAAGTTCTGCGGCGAGCCGATGAGCCTGCCGAAC